>JAOUMJ010000001.1 GCA_029881495.1 Nitrospinota bacterium
AAAAGCTGGCGTTACGTAGCCGAGAAGATAGACGAAATCCATAAGCGAGATCTCGCTGTCCAGAATCAGTTCCGATAGAAAGTGTATCTTTTCCAGGAAGAGGATCGACATCACGATGGTGATGCCAACCAGGAAAACATAAAATACTTCCTTGAAAATATACCTGTCCAATATGTTGATTCGCACCATAAGTTGCGATTTTACAATACATTTACGCGGCATGACATTTTTAAATAGGGGGGCGCTTGACTTATCCCCCGGCGGTTTTATTTATTCATATAGAAACAACAACTTTTGGAGGAAGAAGAGCATCGATGAATACGATTAAAACGACGCTGTTGCTAGGCGGGTTGACGCTACTGCTGGTTTATGGAGGCGCCGCTCTTGGCGGAGAGCAGGGGATGATTTTCGCATTTATCTTCGCCGTAGCGATGAATTTCGGCGCCTACTTCTTCAGCGACAAGATAGTTTTGAAAATGTACGGCGCGCGTGAAGTGAGCGAAAGGGAGTATCCGCGTCTCGTTCAGACAGTACGGGAGATAGTAAGGAGGGCAAACCTTCCGATGCCGAAGGTCTACCTTGTCCCATCCTCCCAGCCGAACGCTTTTGCCACCGGCAGGAACCCGGAACATGCCGCCATTGCCGTGACTGAAGGGATACTTTCACTCCTTGACGAGGAAGAAATGGCGGGCGTGCTGGCGCACGAACTGGCGCATGTAAACAACCGGGATATTCTTATTGGCACCGTAGCCGCGACAATCGCCGGAGCCGTCAGCATGCTGGCAAACATGGCGCAGTGGGCGCTCATCTTCGGTGGAGGGAGGAGCAATGAGCGGAGCGGACACCCCGCAGTTATGATAGTAATGATGATAGTCGCGCCGATAGCGGCGATGCTGATACAGATGGCGATTTCAAGGACAAGGGAGTACCAGGCGGACGCGACAGCCGCCGCGCTGATAGGGAGCGGCCTTCCGCTGGCGCGCGCTCTTTCGAAACTCCAGAAGGGGGCGGAAAGAATTCCTATGGACGCCGAGCCCGCAACCGCCCATATGTTTATAGTCAATCCGCTGAGCGGCAGTGGGATGATGTCCCTCTTTAGCACCCACCCGCCGATAGAAGATCGAATTGCCAGATTGACCGGCCGGTAGACGGCGGATATTTCCGGCGCTCAACACACTCCCGCCAGAGGGGTGATATTCTTCGTGCCGGGGAGAGTCACGACGGTAAATATCGCCTATTTAGTTTCCGGTTTGGTAGAGTAATACTGTATCGGCATTCTGGAAATATTTGGGGAAGGGTTGTCCGTTGGCTGGTGAAAAAGAGAATCCGAAGGATAAAGAGAAGGTAGTAATTGTCGTTGAATATAATCCCCAGGCAAAGATCATACTTCGCAGGGCTCTTGGAAACCTTACCGGCAATTCGGACAGCATACGTTTTCTGAAAAATATCTTCGACGCCATCGAGGAGATGAAGGCGGTTTCCGCGTCCGGAAAAGTCCCGGATCTCCTTGTCACCGACATTTTCTTTTCCGAGGAGATAAATATCTTCCGCCTGATACGCGAAATGGAAGAGACTCCGGTTTTATGGAACACCCCGGTGCTTGTGTTTACGAACGAGGCGGATGAAAGGATGTTCAACCGCATACGGAAGGACGCCGTCCATATTCCATTGCGCATCGCGCCGAAGACAAATGACAGCGCCGCAATTGCGAAGATATGCAGAGGGCTTCTGGACTTCAAGGAGGAGAACAGGTATTTCCTTGAGGTCGAAGCGAGCATCAATTCGTATGTAGAGCAGGGGCGGGTTTCGCTTGTTGACGCCGCGATAAAAAAAATCGACAAGTACGCGAATAAATATACTCTTGCCTTTCCCCCAGCCAAGGTGAACCTCCTTAAAGGGGAGGTATGCTTCGGCATGTGGAAAAAAAAGAGAGATGAGTACGACTCCCTCGCGGAAGAAATGGAAAAAAATCCGAACTCTTCAGGCGGAAAGGGGTGGGAGAAGAAGCTGGAGGAGGTAGCGGCTGATATGGAACGGCTGATATCGGATGCGGAAAAGTATTTCCTCGAAGCTCACGGGGCCTATCCCCGGTTCTGGGCCGTTACATATTCGCTCTACACGCTATACATGGAGCAGAGAAAGATAAAGCAGGCGAAGGGATATCTTGTCGAACTTATAGAGATATTTCCGGAACAGACCGAGTATTACCACCGCATGGGCAAACTCAACGAGCTTGAGGGGGACTATACGAGCGCGGTGAAGAATTATCTCGCGGCGGCGCGCAACGCGTGGGAGGAGGGGATCGCCGGATACGATCTCGGGGAGATAATGGACATTGTGAACCGCTCGATCGATTCGACGAAGAAGATGCTGAAAAAAATGGGGCTCGCGAAAATTTCGATGAAAGAGCATGAGGTTGGCTCGGAGGAGTTCCTCATCATGAACGTGCTGAAGAAGAATAACGCGCAGATTAGGGGTGCGCTGGTGCAGATGACAAAAAAGATACCCGATGACGCGGAGCTGTTCAACAAGATAGGGATAACATACCGCAGAACGGGGAACGGAAACCTCGCGGCCGAGATGTACAAGAAAGCGGTTCTGCTCGCGCCTGAAAACCACCGCATAAGGATCAATTACTCCGCGGCGCTGGCGCTCTGCGGCTCCTGGGGGCTTGCCAAAAAGGAGGCAGAGACCGCGAAAGGGCTCGACAAGGAGAGAGAGGATGACGCCTCGATAGATGCCCTGCTGGATGTGATCTCAAGCGAAGACATGGATGCTCTCGAAAAGATCCTCGTGTAGGGCGCGAGCGGGGCGCAATGGCGTATAAATAGCCGGCGTTGAGCCGGTGTTGCGGCGGGAAACCGATGGGAAAAATTGTCAGCAGTCCGATAATCGTTATTGAATGGCTCCCGCAGTCCCGGGTTATCATCGGGCGCGCGGCTGACCGTCTCGCCAGGGGTGCGGGGCAGATGATCGTATATCCGAAAATAAAACCTGCTTTGGAGGATCTAAAAAAAATCGTTTCATCCGGCGGCGACATTGCGCTGGTAATCTCGGATCTTTATCTGAATGACAGCGTTAACATCTTTTCGCTTATCCGGGAGATGGAGGCGGATCCAGTGTTTTGGAACATTCCGCTCCTCGCTTACACAAACCTTGCCAGCCTGAATATCTTCAACTGGGTGAGAAAGGATATTATCCACCTCCCTTTTCGGATGATCCCTAAAACGATAGATGAGGGGAGCATCGTGCGTGCATGCACGAGCCTTATGCAGTTCAAATCGGAACATCTTAGCTATCTTGAACTGGAGAAGAGAATCGACGCGATGGTGGAAAAGGGGGATGTCGCCCTGGCTCCAGAGATCATCGGGATGCTTGAAAAGGGGGCGATGGAGTATCCGAATGTTCTGCACAGGGCCAAGGCTGAATATCTGAAAGGGATGTCGTTGTACGGGATTTGGAAAAGGCGCGTTGAAGCGGGCGAAGGGGCAGGGAGCGCCGAAGCTGAAATTCGCAAAAAGGCGCTCGCGTATTTCCTCTCGGCCCATAAGCTCTACCCAAAACACTGGAAACTTCTCTTTGCGCTTTATAGCTGGTATCTGGATGATAAAAATCCCGATGCCGCAAGGGTATATCTGGAGGAACTGGTAAAACTATTTCCGGAGCATAGCGAGTATCGCCTCCTTCTTGGGCAACTTCAGGAAGGGAAGGGGGAGTTAACGGAAGCGAACAGGAGTTACTATCTTGCCGGAAAGAATATAGAAAACGAAGGGATTGGGAATTTCGATGAAAAATTCGTGATGAGTGTCGTAGATGCCTCTCTGAACTTGGCGAAAAGAACCCTTTCGGGCCTGAACCGCACGAAGATAGATTCAAGGGGTTTTGGAAAGGAGACGGCTGAGTATGAGAGCATGAAGATACTGCAGAAGAATAACGCCCTTGTAAGGGGGGCACTGTTGCGCATGGCGGAGATCAATGACAAGGATCCGGAACTTTTCAACAAGATAGGGATCACATACAGGAGGATAGGCCAGTACAGGCTTGCGCTTGAGATGTACCGCAGAGCGCTTAACAGGGAGAGTGGAAACAGCAGGATCAGGATCAATTACGCGGCGGCTCTTGCGCTCACCGGCGAGTGGCAAAGGGCGGAGGAGGAGATCAGGATTGCCGGCGAGAAGGATGAAACCGGCGAAGATGCGGAAACTGTCAGGATGCTGTCTGAAATCATAGCCTCAAGGGAAGGGGAAAAGCTGGAGAAGATACTGGTTTGATTTTTCGGCTTATCCGCCGAAATCATACTTCAGTGCCAGCTTAATTGTGTCGTCAGATATCTCGTACACTTCGTAGGTATAAACGTCAAATCCTCTATCGAGTAAAAGCATGTATTCCTTCTCCTCAAATGTGAATACGTCCCACAATTTTTTTGAATAGAGTCCGTATTTCGGATCTATTGATTCTATTTTATCTGCAGGGGAATATACCTTCCCGTCTCTTACTATCCCGAACCCGTAGAAAAACTTTCTCGGCCCCTTTCTGTCCTCGACGAGAAATTCGCCCGATTTTTTTTCTATCTTGTTGTAGAAATAAAATAGAAAAACCCCTCTTTTTGTGGTGCAGACACTGTTCAGGAAAATCTGCTTTGAAACATCTTTAAACGCATCGTTTGCGGCCTTTGCCTTGAATTCAACCAGTGTCTGCATATCCCTGTTCGTGACATTGGTATATTTTTCGAGAGAAAATTTCATTTGGGCCATTAATTTGAATAGGAATATCCCGTCATTAAAAGCGACATATTCATGAGCTATTACAGGCCATATATCGCTCATCATCAGGAAATCGTTGCACTCCGTTTTCCCCAGTTCCTTGAATTGATGTTCCGGCAGGTTGTCATATAGATCATGTTTTTCAAGATAGTTTTTGGAGATATAATCCTTCAGCCCTTTGGCCTGGCAAACATCCAGCTGAAAAGCCGATATCGTCAGGAGAAAAAGGAAGATTTTAGGAACGAGATTAGAGCGGTTTCGCCGAAAAGATTGAAAAGCAGTGGGTGGACATGATTGCTTTAATATAAACTGAACACTATTCACAAAGTAATCCCTCAAATAAATAAAATTCTCGAATTTAAAAGCCGAATATTTCCGGTTTTATTAAGCTTGATACGATATCCATCGTGTGGGGAGTTATATCATGTTCAACATTATGGACATGTAGAGGCAAGTACAATGATGATTCACCGGAAAATCCTAATCCTATTACATCTGTAAGGTTAAATAGGGCATCGTTGTGTAACATAATATAACTATCATAGCTTAAGATTCCAAAAAAAGGAAATTTTACCGATTTTCAGGTCAATATTTGGCGGAACGTTATTTTGAAAATCTGAGGTCCGGTTCGCGGGCGGCTTTGGTTTCGTCCAGCCGTGTGACTTTCGGCAGTCTAGGGGAGTTTTTCAGTGAATCGGGGTTCGTTTTCGCAGTTTCGGCGATATCGATCATCGCGGATATGAAGGCATCAAGCGTTTCTCTTGATTCGCTTTCGGTCGGTTCTATCATCATCGCTCCTTTGACAATCAGCGGAAAGTAGATAGTCGGCGGATGGTACCCGCGGTCAATCAACGCCTTGGCGATATCAAGCGTTGTGACGCCGTATTCATTTTGCAGGGTGTCGGATAATACCGATTCGTGCATGCACTTCGTATCGTACGGGATGTGGTAATGGTTTTTCAGTTTGGCGCGGACGTAATTGGCGTTCAGTACCGCCGCCTCGGATATCTCTTTTAAACCTTCGGCTCCCATGGTGAGGATGTATGTGTATGTCTTTACCAGCACGCCGAAATTTCCGAAGAACGAATGGAGCGCGCCAACCGATTTCGGGGATTTCCAATCCAGCGAATAGGCATCTTTTTTCTTCACGACGCGTGGCGACGGAAGATATGGAGCGAGATTTTTTTTCACAAGGCATGGCCCGGAGCCCGGCCCGCCGCCGCCGTGAGGCGTTCCGAATGTTTTATGGAGGTTGACGTGGCATACGTCTATTCCCATATCGCCGAACCTTGCCTGCCCAAGGATAGCGTTCAGATTCGCGCCATCGGAGTATACAAGCCCCCCTTTCGAATGAACTATCTGGCAAATCTCCTGAATGTTCTTTTCGAAGAGGCCGAGCGTGTTGGGATTGGTCAGCATTATCGCGGCGACATCTTCATCCATAAGTTTTTTCAGGTCGTTTACGTCTATCAGCCCATCCGGTCCGGAATGGAGAAGAACCGGCTCGTAATCGCAAAGTGCGGCGCTTGCCGGGTTGGTGCCGTGGGATGAATCGGGGAGTATCACCTTCTTCCTGGGGTTTCCTCTCTCTTCGTGATAGGCGCGAATTGTAAGGAGACCGCAGAGTTCCCCCTGGGCACCGGCGGCAGGCTGCAGCGTTGCGGCATCCATACCGGTGATCTCGCAGAGCATCTTTTCCAGTTCATATGCAAGCTGAAGCGCGCCCTGCGTCGTTCGGTCATCCTGCAGGGGATGCAGGCCGCGGAAGCCGTCGAGTGAAGCGGTAGCCTCATTCAGTTTTGGATTATATTTCATGGTGCATGAGCCTAGCGGATAGAAGCCGCTGTCGATGCCGAAGTTCCATTGGGACAGCCGCGTGAAATGCCTTACAACCTCCGGCTCGGAGCACTCCGGCATTCCGTCAATTTCGCCTCGAAGGAGTTTTGCGCCGATAAGTTTTTCGGCGTCGGCGTCCTTGAAACCGTGGTCGGGTATGTCGCAGCCTATTCTCCCCGGTTTCCCCTTTTCGAAGATCAGCGGTTCGTCGAAGATCAGGCCCGAGATACCTTCGCGTTTCATCCTAGCCCTCCAGCCCTTTTACAAGATTGGCTATCTGTTCCTTCGTTGTCAGTTCCGTTACTGCCAGGAGCATCATCTTTTTGGAGACAGGATAAAAGCGGGAAAGATCAAGGCCGCCGGTTATCCCTTTTTTGGCAAGCTTTTCGTTTACCTTGTCCGCGTCCCTTTTCAGCTCAACTACCACCTCGTTAAAAAATGGATGTTTAAACGGCATCTTTATCTTCTTTGATTTTGAGAGAACCCTTTCGAACTCCGCTCCGGCGTTGAAGTTCGCCTTTGCCATGTCGGCAAATCCTCTCTTGCCAAGAAGCGAGAGGTAGATGGTACTCCTTAGCGCGCAGAGAGCCTGGTTCGTGCAGATGTTGGACGTCGCTTTTTCGCGGCGTATATGCTGTTCCCTTGCCGCCAGGGTAAGGACGAAACCGCTCCGCCCCTCCGCGTCGGTCGTCCTTCCGCAGAGCCGCCCCGGCATCTGTCTCATGTATTTCTGTTTTGTCGCAAAGAGACCGAGGTATGGCCCGCCGAACGATTGGGGAAGGCCGAGCGACTGCCCTTCGCCTACCACTATGTCGGCGCCGAATTCGCCGGGTGATTTAAGGAGGCCGAGCGACATCGCTTCCGCCACCCCCACGATGAACATAATATTTTTTTCGCGGCAGACCTTTCCGATCGATTCCAGGTCTTCAATACAGCCGAAAAAGTTCGGCGACTGCACAATAACCGCCGCGGTATCGCTTGAAACGGCTTCAAGTATTCTTTTTGGGTCGACCCTTCCGTACGCATCGTCTTTCATCTCTTTCAGGCTTATATCCCGATTTTTCGTAAAGGTGGCGGTGATTTCACGCCAGCGGGGGTGGATGAGGTTTGAAAGTATTATCTCGTTTTTCTTTGTGATCCTAGTCGCCATCAGAGCGGCTTCCGCGAGGGCGCTTCCGCCATCGTACATTGAGGCGTTGGCTATCTCCATGCCGAGAAGGTTGCAGACGTACGATTGGAATTCGTAGATCGCCTGGAGCGTTCCCTGGCTGATCTCGGGCTGATACGGCGTGTATGCCGAGTACCATTCCGAGCGGGAGGTGAGGTGGTCGACCGCGCTCGGGATAAAGTGGTTGTATGAACCTGCGCCGAGAAACGTCCCTCCAGCCGATGCCGGGATGTTCATGGCGGCCAGATCCTTTAGCTGGTTCAAGGTTTTTTCTTCGGAAGAGCCTCCCGGTATTTTCAGGCGGTTTTTGCTTCTTACTGCGGGAGGGATCGTGCTGAAAAGGTCGTCGATCGATTTAGCGCCGACGGCGCCGAGCATTTCCTCCCTGTCTTCGGATGTAAGGGGTATGTATCTCATCAAGGTTTAAACGGGAAGGCAGCCAGCCTGAATTACTTGGATGTTTTTCCGCCCCCGACGGTAATTCCGTTTAAAGGGATTTGACATACTCTTCGTAATCGCTTGAGGAGAGGAGGTCGTCAAGTTCGCTTTCGTCGTAAACCTCTATCTTGATCATCCATCCTTCATCGAATGGAGAGTTGTTCACCAGTTCCGGTTCGTCTTCTAGGCCGTTATTTATCTCTACTACCTTGCCGGTTATAGGGGCATAGAGGTCCGAAACAGATTTGACCGATTCAACCACGCCGAACGGTTCGCCGGCCTTCACCTCGCTACCCACTTCAGGGAGTTCGACAAAGACAACGTCGCCAAGAGCGTCCTGGGCATAATCAGTGATGCCGACGATTACCATCCCTTCGCTCTCTATTACCCATTCATGTTCTTTTGTGTATTTTAGATTATCTGGATATTCCATAGCTGACTCCTATTGCCTATAAACTCCGGTATTAATAAACGGCATCTTCACTATTTTGGCGGGAACCTTTTTTCCTCTTATCTCAACGGCTATGCTGTCGCCCGAAGAGAGAAACTCCTTCCCTTGCCTCGAAATATATCCTATCCCAATCGGTTTTTGCAAAGAAGGGGAAAATGTACCGCTTGTGACGATACCAGCGCTCTCTTCCCCGATGTAGATGGGGAATCCTTCCCTCGGGACGGCTCTCCCCTCGATCTCGAAGCCTATTCTCTTCTTTTCCCGCTTTTTATCACTAATCGAAGATTTTCCAACAAACTCGGTTTCCCCCTTTTTTACCGCCCACTTTAACCCGGCGGTTACCGGGTCGATATCGTCGGACAGTTCATGTCCATATAGCGGGTATCCCGCCTCAATTCGGAGGAGGTCCCTCACAGCCAGGCCGCAAGGAGCGATCCCCTCTTCTTTTCCAGCTTCCAAAAGAGCGTCCCAAAGGGCTTCAACCTTGTCGGGGATCAATATCTCGAAACCGTCTTCACCGGTATAGCCTGTTCGTGAAATTGTCACGGGAACACCTTCAAAGATGCCTCCGGTGAAGCCGTAGTATTTCAGCTTTTCGTCGAAGGGGATCACTCTTTGCAATATTTCAGCCGACTTCGGCCCCTGCAAGGCGAGTAGCGAGTAGCTGTCAGAGATGTTTTCCACGGTTACTTCCTCTTCGGAAGAGAGGCTTTTTATCCATTCAAAATCTTTATCGGAGTTGGAGGCGTTGACTATTAAAAGAAACTCTTCTTCATTGACACAGCAGACAAGGAGGTCGTCGATGGTACCGCCATCCTCGTTCAGCAACAGGGAGTAGATCACATCTCCCGGTTTTATGGATGACAGGTCGTTTGTCAGTATCCAGTTCAGGAATTCCCGCGCGTCCTCCCCCTTCACGGAGATCTCCCCCATGTGCGATACATCGAAGAGGCCGGCATGTTCCCGCACCGAAGCATGTTCCTTTATTACGCCAGCGTACTGGAGCGGCATCTGCCATCCGGCAAACTCGACCATTTTGGCCCCTGCCTGAACATGCTTTTCAAATAGCGCTGTCTTTTTCATCTTTCTCCGGTTGGTTAATTCGAGGTGATACTCTAAAAGGAAGAGTAGTCTAAGGCAAGCACGTAATGAATAATATTTTCCCTGCCTCTCTAGCTGTCCATTCAAATGGCAAACGGTTATAATGATGGCATGAAGTGAAGCGGCTCCTGCCGGTTTTTCCGCTTTGATCTCCGGTGTCTCGGTAAGAATTTATATAAATACTGAAGGAGGCAAAATTCGTGAATGCGCAAATCAACGCGATCTATCAGAAAATGAAAAATCTTGAAGAAGAGCTTGAGGGCGAATTGATTCAGGCGAGGGAGAAGCTGAATTACAGGATCGAAGGGAAAAGAATACTTTTTGAAAATAGCGTAGCCGCCTACCATCGAAGTCTTCGAAAAACGGCTTACAGGTATTTCAGGGACGCGCACCTCGGGCATTTATTTACGGCGCCCGTGATCTATTCGATGATCTTTCCGATAGCACTGATCGATCTGACAGCAACTCTCTACCAATCCATCTGTTTCCCGGTCTACGGAATAGGAAAGGTGCCGAGGTCGGAGTACATGGTTATAGACCGCCATAAACTCCTATACCTGAATATATTTGAAAAGCTCAACTGCGTTTATTGCGGGTACGCCAATGGCGTATTCGGTTATGTCCTGGAGATAGGCGGAGCCACTGAGAGCTACTGGTGCCCTATAAAGCATGCCCGTAGAGTAAAAAGACCGCACCCCTTCTATCACCGTTTTATAGATTATGGAGACGCGGAAGGTTTCCGCGAAAGGATGTCGAGACTGCGGAGAGGTATTTTCGATTTCTAGTTGCTGTCAGTTACCTGCGGTTTTCTATTCCCCCATGACCTTTATGATCACCCTCTTTTTGCGCTGGCCGTCGAACTCGGCGTAATAGACCCTCTGCCACGGTCCGAAGTCAAGTTTGCCGTCTGTAACGGGGAGGATCACCTGGTGATGCACCAACAGGGATTTCAGGTGCGCGTCGCCGTTCGTCTCGCCAGTCCTGTGGTGCATGTAATTGCTTTTGAATGGGGCAAGATCTTCCAGCCATTCGTCGATATCCTGCAACAGGCCCGATTCGTGGTCGTTTACCCATACCCCGGCGGTAATGTGCATGGCGGATACCAGTATCATCCCTTCCGTTATTCCGCTTTTTTTAAGGAGAGATTCAACCTTGTCCGTAATGTCGATATATTCCCTTTTCTTGGAGGTGTTGAACCAGATATGCTCTGTTTGAAATTTCATATTTCCCCGTCCTTTCGCTATGTTTTTTTCGATTATATGGTTTTCCGGCAATCGCTACAATTTATTGATTTCACCCGGTGGATATTGATGGTGCCCGCAATTTCCAGTCTCTTCGGATCGTGGTAATAAAGGAGGGAGCGGATTGGGCAAATTCATTGCTTGGGCCTCCCGTAAATGTTCTAATAATAGAAGGAGTTGTGGATCAATGTTGGAGGCTAATTATGATTCCGCTTAAGGATATTCTCGTGAGCGCCTTGAAATCGGTCAATCTTGAAACTGTCGGCGAATTTGCGCAGATAGAATCGGGATGGAACGAGATAGTAGGGGAGAACCTTTCCAAGGTGGCGCGCCCGGGCAGCCTTAATGATAGAATATTAACAGTGGATGTTTTCGACCCTGCTTTTATGGAGCCGATGGAATATTCAAGGCTAAGGATTCTGCAAAGGATCTCCGAAAAGGGAGGGAGCAGGATAGTCAAGGACATCAGGCTGAGATACAAGGATCGAAAGGATGATAAATGAGAACGGGAATTGGAGAAGAAGGGATGAAGCGTAAAATACCCATGAGATTATTGCTGTCTCTGGCTATTGTTGCCGCTGCTCTCTTTTCACCAGCCTGCGCCAGCACAGGCAAGGTGCAAGAAGCCAAAAAAATTCCGATGAACAGGGAGATCACCCCTGAATTTACCCGGATGACCGCGAGGGCTAATTACCATTTCCTAAAGGCTGAGATGGAACTGCGCGAAAACAAGATCAAGGAAGCGCTTGAAGATTACAGGAAAGTCCTGAATTTCGACAAGGATGCTCTGCCGGTATACCTTGAGATAAGCAGGATACTCCTCCGGATGGGGGATTATAAGGAAGCAACCGAAATGGCCCAGAAGGGGCTGGAGCATGACCCCGAATACCTCCCTCTGCACGCGGTACTGGGGGGGATCTATTCCAGCGCGCAGGATTACGACAGGGCGCTGATCCACTTCCGCAAGGTTGTCGATATGGATCCGGAGAGAACAGACATCAGGCTTTACCTCGCGATTAATTTCATGGAGACAAAGGATTTCAAGAAGGCCGAAAAGGAGCTTCTCGCCCTTTTGAAATATGAACCGGAGAACAGTCTGGGGGTATTCTACCTTGCAAGGGTTTATGTCTCGATGGAGCGGTTCGACAAGGCGGAAGGTTATCTGAAGGATTCGATACGCAGGTATCCCGATTTCATGAAATCGTACGAAACGCTAGGGTGGGTTTATCTAATCCAGAAGAAATACGACCTCGCCTCCGAAATTTACGAAAAATATCTCGATATAAATCCGGGTGACGAAGAGATAAGGGAGAAGCTGGCGAATATCTACCTTTTGAAGAAGTCATACGGTCAGGCGCTCGACATGTACGAACAGCTTGAGGAAAACACGCCGGGTACGGTCGACCTTGCCCTCAAAATGGGAATCCTCCATTTCCAGCAGAAGGAGTATGACAAGGCGCTCGAAAAATTCCAGCTAATTAAACTGAAAGATCCCGCAAACGAAGTTGCGCCATACTATATTGCAAGGATCTATGAAGAGATGGAGATGTATGAAACCTCCATTGAGGAGTGGGAGAAGCTTGCCACTACCGCCGGGGAGAAGGATAGCGTCGACATATTCGTTCACATAGGTTCCATTTATGAAAAGATGGGGGATCTTGCGAAAACCGAGACGATGCTCCTAAAGGCTATTGCGCTGAAGAAGGAGGATCCCGACCTCTACTACATGCTTGGTGTGATCCAGGTGAAAAAGGAGGAGTACGCGGACGCGATAGGAAACATCAAGAAGGCGGTCGAGCTGGAGCCGGACAGGGACGATTTTGTTTTTTACCTCGGTGCGACTTATGAAAAGGTGAAGGATTTCCAGAAAAGCATCGAGGCGATGAAGAAGACGATAGAAATAAATCCGCAACATAGCGACGCTCTGAATTACATAGGTTATCTGTACGCAGAACATGACATGGATCTGGACGAGGCGCTCGGCTACCTGAGGCGGGCGCTGAAACTGGAGCCAAACAACGGCTACTATCTCGACAGCCTCGGCTGGATCTATTACAAGCAGGGTAAGTACAGTAAGGCGCTGAAGGTCCTTTTGCAGGCCGCTGGTACAGTGGAGAAGGGGGACGCCACCATTTTGGAACATCTCGGCGACACGCACTTTGCCATGAAGCAGTACAAGGAGGCGGCTGAGGCGTATGAAGGCTCGCTGAAGGTGAAGGACGATCCCTCCGTGAAAAAGAAACAGCAGAAGGTTCTTGGGTTTATCAAGGGGGGCGGCGGTAAATAGCCTGCAATCGCTTGCCACAGTTCCAGGTTTCACCCCTTCCAATTTCTGAAATCAATTAATTGACGAGCAACAACCAATGAAAACTTTCGCGCCATCTACCGGACTTCTGATGAACCGGGCAGAGACCATCTGCCGCATTTCTTCCTTTCTCCTCTTAATAATGCTGGCGGTTTCTTCATGTGCTACTTCTCCTGCGAAGGATCAGGCGCCCGAAGGATCGGCAATGACGGTATTGCTTGAGAAGAATCGATATGTACAATCCGTAAAGATGTCCGGCAGTGTCTCTCTTAAGAACATGAATCTTCCGGTAGATTCCCGCGCGACTATTCTCTTTAAAAGGCCCAATTCATTTCGCGTAACTTTTTTCGATCCGATAGGTACCGCCTGGTTCCTGGCGGTGTCGAACAGTGAAGAGTTAGGACTGTTCATCCCGTCCGAAGGGAGAAAGGAGATCTGGCCGAGCGGGTCCGAAAAGGGATTGGTGAAGATAGGCCCTCTGAAGATATCCAAGGCCGATTTTCTAAGGTTCATATACCCCGGTCTGGAAGAGCGATGGCTCTGGCAAGGGGGCTCGGCAATGAGGGGGGAGATCCTTTGGGTAAATTTTCCGGAGGCTGAATATAAACTCCGGTTCGACGCTGAGAAGCGGCTGTCAAGAGTGGAGATTACCAGGGAGGGCTCGGCAGACATCTCGGTCTCATATACCTATCGTCCTGATGGCGGCCTTTCGGTCGAGCTTGGAAGTCTTGTGAAATTCGAGTTTGAAAAGATTGAGATCGTTGAAGATATTCCGGCGAATCTGTTCAAAATACCCTCTGCCGCCGCGGGATAACGGCACCACCGGTTTTTGGATGGGTATACGCCGCCATCATTTAACTTGACAATAATTGCGGGTTTTAATACTATCCATTCCGCGTATTGTCTTAACAATATTTTTTTGAGGAGGTTAGTTTTTATGATGTTTAGGGGAATTTTTGTGGCAGTTGTAGCCGCTATATTTGTTACTTTCCTTGCTGGCGCGGCATCGGCCGATGCAGGCGCGGGCGAAAAGGTGTTCCAGGCAAAATGCAAAGCTTGCCACGCCATAACAGACAAGAAAGTGCTTGGACCGGGGCTTGCCGGCACAATGAAAATGCACTCGGAAGAGTGGATGAAAGCTTGGCTTGCCGACCCGCAGAAGACCTGGGAAGACGGCAGCGCTGAAACCAAGGAGCTTATCGACAGGGTAAAGGGAAAGAAAAAGACCAAGATGAAGATCAAGGGTGGCGGACTTAAAGGCGCCGAACTCACAGACGTTATTGATTATATGAAGACCCTTTAATTTTTCAAAAGTCAGAACGGGGAGATGCGGCTTGCCGCGTCTCCCTTTTTTTTTAGTTGCGAGGAGCTCATGCCATGAGGTGGTGGATCGTTTTTCTGTTTGTTGCCGGATCGGCCTTCGGCTGTTCGGGAGAATCGATTACCGCCAGCACCGGCTCCGGGATAGGCCCCAGCGGCAAATCTCTCTTCTTCAGCCGCACCAAGGGGGGATGTTCGGTCTGTCACAAGGTAGCCGATAAAAAACTTGTCGGTCCCGGTCTTGAGCATGTTTCCAAACTCCACAGCAGGGAGTGGCTTGTTCAATGGGTAACCGATCCCGCCAAAGTCTGGGAGGAGAACAGCATGGAAACCGTCGGCATGAAAAAGAGGCTCAACAAAAACAGCCAGGCCGTTACCGCGATGAAAATCATGAATCCGCTTACCAAAGAAGAGATCGAGGCTATCGTCGACTACCTGATGACCCTCTGACAGGCGAAACTGAGCAAGCATATGAAGGTCGGCGTAATCTCCGATTCCCACGACAACGTGCCGGCCGTAAATGCCGCTGTAGATATTCTCAACAGGGAAAAGGTAGATGCGGTGATCCACTGCGGAGATTTCGTGGCCCCCTTCTCGCTCCTTCCGTTTCGAAACCTTGAATGCGGTCTTTTCTATGCCGTTTTCGGCAATAACGACGGGGAAAAAACCGGGTTGATGAAAGTCGCATCGGATAACGGCTGGCAACTCTCACAAGGGCCTTTTGAATTCGAACTGGGGGGTAGGAAAGTTGCCGTCATGCACGAGCCTTTTCATCTGAATGATGTATTAACCCGGAATCCCGATATCGCGCTGTTCGGACATACCCACAGATATGAGAGCAGGAGGGAGGCCGGAACGCTCCTGTTGAATCCGGGGGAGTCGGGGGGATGGCTTACAGGCCGGCAGACCTGCGCGATCCTCGATACCGGCCTGCTGGAAGCCAGGGTAA
Organism: Nitrospinota bacterium; assembly: GCA_029881495.1. Taxonomy (NCBI): domain Bacteria; kingdom Pseudomonadati; phylum Nitrospinota; species Nitrospinota bacterium. The sequence continues at coordinate 15,573 of JAOUMJ010000001.1, forward strand.
TTGAAATTAACGGGTAAGATTATCCGGCAGAGTCTGCCTCTGCCGGAATGATGTTTGAAAATCTGCCGTTTTGAACCGGGATATCAATCCCTGAAGACGTCATGGCATCCTACACAGCCTCTAAGGATTTTAGCTGTTTTGGTCTGCAATTCCTTCATTGTCGCCGTTGTGGCGCTGTTTGCCACCTCAAGCGCCGTGTCATGCACCTGTTTGTCCATCTCTGGAGCTACTTTCTTCACGATGTCCGCGTTCTTCTTGATATATGGATCAAGACCCCCTTTAGGGTTGGGGTGATGCGCAATGCCGTGCGCCCCTTCCATTATCATCAGCCGGTTGTTTGTAAGGATTCCGGAATTTATCCTGTCTATGCTGGCAGCGAGATCCTGCATCACTTCTTTTAGCGTGAACTCCACGGCTTTTTGATTTTTATCGGGGGCGTTGTGCATATGGTTTGCCGAATCGTGCGAATGTTCAGCGGCGCCTGCCGAAATTCCCGTTATAGCAATGGTGAGAAAAATTGAATAAACTGTCAATATCCTTTTTGGTCCCATCTTAGTCTCCTGTAAAGTTTGTTTTTTCGCGATGATGCAATCGATACATTTTCCATCACCGGGGGAAGTTCGGCAATGATAAAAATCATATGATCTGTATATCCTTTGATTGGCATCGTATCCGGGTTTAATATTGCCAGAAAACGCAACGGATATGATAATAGTTTTCTATTCGGCTTTTGCCGGAACAGGAATAAGTTATAATGCGCGGATGTACTATTTGATCAAACATACGCTGATTTTTTTCGTTTTGACCGCTTTTGCAAGTCCCGCATTTGCTGTGGACGAGGCACCCGATCCGGGTCAGCTTGTATCCGTATACGGCCAGGGTGAAGTGGAAGTGCAAGGTGAGAACCTTATAAAGGCCAGGAAGAACGCGGAAGAGAAAGCCTTAAAGATAGCGATAATAAATATCGTTCGTATGCTTGTTCCTCCGGAGTCTTTCCCGGAATCGGCCATAAACGATCTAATCGAAGGGACGGCCGACGAGCCGCAGGTAGATACTGCCGGCGTGGTTTACAGTGATGTTTTTGCCGATGTTGATGAAAACCGCCTGAGAGTTAAAAATTTTCTGCATGAATTTCTGCCCAAGGGGAAAGACTACGTTCAGAGCTTTAAATACATTAACGAAGGGGTGAGCAAGGGGAAACACCAGGAGATTGACCTGCCGGTTGAGGGGAGTAGTGAGGAGCAAGAAAGCGGGGAGTTGGACGACATGGAAAACATGGATGAGGCCGAATCCAGCAAAGCACCAGATAATGCCACTAAATTCGGTTCAGATGTTGTTGGTGATAATCCGGATGAAACCAACGATATAAATAAAATAGACTCCCTTCTCCATTCACTCAGTGTGGAAGACGATGAGTATCTTGATTTGGAAGATGATTCAGGGAGGGAGTATTACTACCTGAATATGGAGTTCACCTTTTTTTTAACATTTGTCGCGAAGGAACTGGCTGACTATGGCATCAAGGTTGAGGGTGGTACGGGCCCAAGGGTGGTGGTTCTCATTGATGAATCGACTATTAGTCCGGTCAAGGTGCCGATCTTTTTGATCCTTCCTTCGATTACCGAGGAAAAACTAAGAGAGGCGCTGGAGGGTATGGGGTATTCACTTATTTCCAGGGAAGAAGTCCGGGCGCTGGAAGACGATGACCGGGTGATGGATGCGATGAATGGAAACAACTCGGCTGTTGAATGGCTCGCATCGTTGTTAAAGGCGGACTATCTGGTGCTTGGGAAGGCGGTATCGAAAAGTTTCCCCAAGGATGGGAATAAGCCTCCATATGTTTACGGGGAAATTAATGCAAAAGTATATGACGGCAGGAACTCGCAGGTAATATGGGAGGACAGGATAGTCAAAAGGCTCGATGGCCGCGTGGGGACGGCTACTCTCCAGTCTGTAAGGATGGCCTCGGATATTTTCAGGGTTGAAATTGTGAAGTTTCTCGAAAACCAGTCGGGGCAGTGATGGATCTACCGGAAGAAAAAAGCAGGGACACCGCGCGAAACAACCAGTTCTTTTTTCTTTTTGTTTTCCTTTCGATCCTGGCTTTAATGTTTTTACTGCGCGACGCTCTTTTCCCTTTTCTGGCGGCATTCTTTATCGCTTATCTTCTGGATCCGACGCTGGACAAGATGGAGGAGAGAAATATCCCAAGGACAGCGGGGGTGCTTGCGCTTCTTGCAGCGTTCTTTCTGTTTCTGTTTCTCGCGGGATTTTTTATCTACCCGGTTCTTGAAAACCAGATTACTACCGGCGTCCGCCATCTGCCTGAGTATGCGGCTCAGGTTCAGGAAAAACTTGCGCCGCTTTTGGAAAGGCTGGGTGAAAACAACAGCGAAAGGATCAAAGTCCTTCTCAAGGAGGGGATGGAGAAAGTCGGAAGCATACCAATGCTTCTCCTTTCGTACTTTTATGATTTCATGATTTCGGCGCTATCCTCGTTTGGAGGATTTGTGTCGGCGCTTTTCGACCTGGTTGTTATACCGGTCGCGGCTTTTTATTTTATGCGTGATATTGATAACATGAAGGAGAAAATGACAGAAATGATTCCTGAAAGACACAGAGAAAAGGTGAGATCGGTATTTGCCGAGATCAACTCGACACTATCAGCATTTGTTCGCGGACAGTTTACCGTTTCTCTGGTCATGGCGTTTTTCTATTCGGTCGGCCTTTATTTTATCGGCACACCAATGGGTCTGTTTATTGGGCTTCTTGCGGGGTTTGCGAACGTGGTTCCATACCTTCCTTTGGTTGCGGGACTGCTCCCGGCGTTGATACTCACATATTTCCATTTCGATCTGGATTGGCACCTCGTTGCCGTACTGGGGCTTTTCGCGTCGGTACAGGCCCTGGAAGGCTTTTATCTTACGCCAAAGGTGATGGGAAAAGCGGTTGGGCTTCATCCCCTTATGATCATGGCGGCGCTTCTTATCGGAGGGGTTGCGTTAGGTTTTGTGGGGGTGATCATAGCGGTGCCAGCCGCGGCAGTCATCATGGTGTTCTGGCGTCATTTCAACAAGTATTACAAAGAATCGGAATTTTACGGACGTAAGGAGTAGGGCTTTTTAATCCGCGTCGTCTATTGTTATTTCCTCCGTCTCCTTAACCTCTTCCATGATCCGTTTTACGAATTTCACCCCTTCAACCCTCTTTACGGCCTTGATAACCTTTTCTAGATGAGTAAGATCCTCTATCTCGACCGTTAGATCGAGCTGTCCCCCTTTGTAGTCGGACGGCGTTATGATGGCGTTCGATATATTTGCTTTACATTCAGCGATGGCAGTAGATACGGATGCCAGTATTCCGGGTTTGTTTACCGAGTAGGCAAGTATGCGGACAGGGCGGACATGCTTCTTCTGGCTGATCTCCCATTGCGCCTCTATGAATCTGTCGGGATCTGGCTCGAGCCTTTTCAGGATGGGGCAGGAGCGGTTATGGATCACCAGTCCCTGCCCGCTTGAGACATACCCGAGTATCGAATCGCCAGGCACGGGGTTACAGCATCCGGCAAACCTGATAAGCATATTGTTGAAATCGCCGACGCGCACTCCGAAATTCTCCGCAGATTTTCTCCCGATGAATTTGCTGAATATCCCTCTTAAAGAACGGCGCCTCGTCGATTCCACCTTTTGCCATGCACTATCCGGCAGAAGTTTCTGCATGAACCCGTAAATCGGCACTTTGGAAAATCCGATCCTCTGTAAAAGGATTTCCTTTGAGCTGTATCCAAGCGCTTTGGTGGTTTTATCCAATGCCGCTTCCGTGAGGTACTTTTTCGGGTCGAGTCCGTATTTCTTCAGCTCCGTTACAATAATATCTTCGCCGAGCTTCGCAGAATCAACCTTCTCCTTGCTCCTTATATGCGAAAGAAGCTTTGCTTTTGCCTGTGACGATTTGACGTATTTAAGCCATGACCTTGGCGGGCTCTGATCCGCAGAGGTAATGATCTCCACTTTATCACCGTTCTCAAGTTGGTAATTTATCGGCACCGGCCTGTTATTTACCAGCGCTTTTTTATAGGTGTGTCCCACCTGGGTGTGTACTGCATAGGCAAAGTCGAGCGTGGTCGCGCCGCTTGGAAGCGCTATAACATCCTGACGGGGCGTAAATACATACACCTCGTCTGGGAAGAGATCCATCTTCACGTTTTCGAGGAACTCCTTTGGATTATCGATGCTCATTCCCAGTTCCAGAAGTCTCCTTACCCACACAAGATTGTCATTGCCGCCGGCATCCGATTTGTTTCCTTCCTTGTACCGCCAGTGCGCGGCAATGCCGTCTTCGCTTATGTTGTGCATCATCTGTGTCCGTATCTGGAATTCGACGCGGCTGCCGAATTGTGTAAGGACTGTCGTGTGGATGGATTGATACATGTTCTCCTTTGGCATTGCCAGGTAGTCCTTGAATTTGCCCGGCACCGGTTTCCATGTCGCATGTATTAGCCCGAGTATCTTGTAGCAGTCCAGATATGAGTTTGTGATTATCCGCACACCGATTATGTCGTGCACTTCCTCGAATTCGAGGTTTTGTTCCCTCATTTTGTTGAAAAGGCTGTAGAGGCCCTTGGTGCGTCCGGATACTTCACCAATTATCCGTTCTTTTTTCAGCAGTTCATGCGCCTGATTGCAGGTGGCGAGAATGATTTTGTTGAAGTCCTCCCGCTTCCCTTCCATCAGTTTTTTCAGGTGGGAGTATTCGTTTGGATAAACGTACAAGAATGAAAGGTCTTCCAGCTCCGCCTTCAGCCAGGCGATGCCGAGCCTGTTTGCCAGTGGGGCGTATATATCAAGCGTCTCTTCCGAGATCGCCCTTTGGCGCTCAGGGGTTAGATACTCCAGCGTCCGCATGTTATGGAGTCTGTCGACAAGTTTTATGATGACTATCCTGATGTCGTGGGACATCGCCAGGATCATCTTCCTTACGTTTTCAGCCTGCCTCTGTTCATGGCTCTGGAAACGGAGCTTTCCCAGTTTTGTCAGGCCGTCAACCATCAAGGCGATCTCTTTTCCGAACAGCGACTCTATCTCTTCGAGTGTCGCGTTTGTATCTTCCACGGTATCATGCAGAAGCGCGGTGGCTATGGCATTCGGCTCCATTTTCAGCCTGGTAAGCAACAGCGCGACTTCCATAGGATGATTCATGTACGGCTGGCCGGAGAGCCTCGTTTGCCCTCCGTGGGCCTTGGAAGCATACGCGTAGGCTGAAAGAATATTTTCCACCTTGGCGTCGGGGAGGTATTCCCGCAGTTTTTCTATTATGTCCTCAAGGTGGATACCCTTCGTTCTTGCCGCTCTCATTCGTTTACCCCGAAAGACTTTTCTTTAATAGGGCTGACAAGCAAAAAAAGAGAAACTGCGGTGTTGAGCCCTGCAGGTGCCTGTATCCCTTTTGCTTTGAAAAAATGTTTATTTTCCATTCCCCAGTATTGCGGTTTTTTTCTCCTATTTCCATGTTTATGAACGACATATTTGCGTGGAATGGAAATGTAGCTGTTTCTCGCCGGAAATCGCTCAATTTCCGGCTTATCGGTATAACTTTTCCCTTCATTGGACAAATTCCCGTTATTTTTCATAATCTAAACTGCATCAATACCTTATAATAACGCCTTATGTTAAGCTCGATTTTAAATAAAATGTTCGGTAGCCGCAACGAGCGGGAGTTGAAGAGGATAGGCGAGATTGTAAATATCGTGAACTCTTTGGAGCCTCGGATCTCGGCGCTGGATGATACCGCCCTCAAGGAAAAAACCTTTGAATTCAGGAAAAGGCTTCAGGATGGGGAAACGATGGATTCCATCCTCCCGGAAGCATTCGCTGTCTGCCGCGAAGCTGGCAAAAGGGTCCTAAAGATGCGCCATTTCGACTCCCAGATAATAGGCGGTGTCGTACTGAATGACGGAAAAATTGCCGAAATGAAAACCGGTGAAGGTAAAACGCTGGTTGCCACCCTCCCGGCATATCTCAACAGTCTCACAGGAAAAGGGGTGCACCTCGTTACGGTGAACGACTACCTGGCGAAACGCGATTCCGAATGGATGGGGAAAATATACAGGTTCCTAGGGCTGACCGTCGGCACGGTACAGCACAACATAACCGAGAGCGCCAGGATTGAGGCATACAGGTCGGACATAACATACGGAACGAATAACGAGTTCGGTTTCGATTATCTCCGCGATAACATGAAATTCGATATCAAGCAGTGCGTTCAAAGGGAGCTGAATTTCGCCATAGTGGACGAGGTCGATTCGATCCTGATAGACGAAGCGAGGACCCCGCTGATCATATCCGGCCCGGCGGAGGAATCGACCGACAAGTACATGAAGATAGACCGGATAATGCCTCAGTTATTGAAGAAGGATAAATTCTACACGACTGATGAAAAGGCGCGCTCCGCCATGCTCACGGAGGATGGCGTGGCGAAGGCCGAAGAGCTTCTCGATCTTGAAAACCTTTACGACCCGCGGAACGTTGAAATCCTTCATCACGTCAATCAGGCGTTGAAGGCGCACACTCTTTTCAAGATAGACGTCGATTACGTGGTCAAGGATGATCAGGTGCTGATAGTGGATGAGTTTACCGGAAGGCTCATGGAAGGGCGCCGATACTCCGACGGATTGCACCAGGCGCTTGAGGCAAAGGAGCGCGTCAAGATCGAAAATGAAAATCAGACGCTGGCGACGATTACTTTCCAGAACTATTTCAGGCTTTATAAAAAACTTTCCGGCATGACCGGAACCGCCGACACGGAAGCGACGGAGTTCCATAACATCTACAAGCTGGAAGTAATAGTTTTGCCGACGAACAGGCCGATGATAAGGGCCGATATGGGGGATCTCATATACAGGACCAAGGGGGAAAAGTACAAGGCGATAGTGGAGCACATTGCCGAAACGCACAAGACGGGACAGCCGGTGCTTGTAGGTACCATTTCCATCGAAAAGTCAGAGCATATCTCCAACATGCTGAAGAGGAAAGGGATCAAGCACAATGTCCTAAACGCGAAACAGCATGAGAAAGAGGCCGAGATAGTCGCGCAGGCGGGGCGAAAGGGCGCCGTAACGATAGCAACGAACATGGCAGGCCGAGGTACCGATATTGTTCTTGGTGGAAATGTGGAGAAACTGGTAGAGCAGGAAGGCCTCAGTGTCGAGGAAGACAGGGAAGCCTACGAGGCTAGACAGAAAGAGATAGAGGCGAGATGCGCAGTGGAGAAGGAGGAAGTGCTCAAAGCCGGCGGTCTGATGATCATCGGAACAGAAAGGCACGAATCTAGGCGAATAGACAACCAGCTCCGTGGCCGTTCGGGACGCCAGGGTGATCCGGGCGTGACGAGATTTTATCTTTCGCTTGAAGACGACCTCATGCGGATATTCGGTTCAGACAGGATCTCCGGCCTGATGGAGAAGCTCGGCATGGAAGAGGATGTCCCCATCGAGCACAAGATGGTCTCAAGGGCGATAGAGAACGCGCAAAAGAGGGTGGAAGGGCACAACTTCGATTCCCGAAAGCATATTCTCGAATACGACGACGTGATGAACAAGCAGCGCGAAGTCATCTATGGGCAGCGGAAACTTATTCTTGAAGGGGCCGATCTGCGCGAAGAGGTTATCGAATTTGCCAAGATAAGCGCCGACAGGCTTGTAATGGAGCATGTGCCGGAAAAGGCCCACCCGGACGAGTGGGATTTTGATGGATTGAAGAAAGGCCTTCAGGGGCAGTTCGGCATTGAGGCTTCCGCGGACGAAAAGAAGAATCTTATGATAGGCGGGCAACAGCTTTCGTATGAAACAATGTTGCAGGACGATGTGTTCGATGCGATAGACAAGGCGATCGAAGCGGCCTATGAAAGGCAGGAAGAGGCTATCGGCAAGCCGCGGCTCAGGGATTTCGAGCGCTACATCATGCTCAATGTTCTTGATAACCAGTGGAAAGAGCACCTCCTGATGATGGATCACCTGAAGGAAGGGATAGGATTCAGGGGATACGCGCAGAAGAACCCGCTGAACGAATACAAGAGAGAAGGGCACGACCTTTTTCACGAGATGATAGAGCGTTTCAAAACCGAGGTAGCATCCATCCTCTTCCGCGTAAAGGTGGAAGAGAACGCGGAAGTCCCCCTGGTTCAGCAGAGAAAACCGCGGCAGGTTGTTGAGAGCAGGGGGGATATCGATCCTTCCGAGCCGAGAACAGTCAAGCGGGAGGGGGAGAAAGTGGGGAGGAACGATCCCTGTCCTTGCGGATCGGGGAAGAAATACAAAAAGTGCCACGGCGCTTAAAAAGGAGCCGAAAACAGCCCGGGAGTTTATGAGCGGGTTCAGGCTTGACAAGATTGGCATTGAAGGTTATTCTTACGCCCTTGCGAGCCGCTAGCTCAGTCGGTAGAGCAACGCCCTTTTAAGGCGTGGGTCGATGGTTCGAATCCATCGCGGCTCACCATTTTTAGATGTCCCCATCGTCTAGTCAGGTCCAGGACACCGCCCTTTCACGGCGGCAACAGGGGTTCAAATCCCCTTGGGGACGCCATTACTGCGTCTCTACAGACCAGAGCTTCCTTACTTTCCCACAGCAAACATCCGATAATATTCCCAAGGGGATTTTGAAGCGTAACAGCGGCCCGACCGGATAGGGAGGGCAAAATGACAGGATGTCATTTTAGCTGTGGAGTCGGGGCCGATGGAGCGGCAACAGGACGTTGCCGCGAGAGTGGCCAAATCATCCTATTTCATTGCAAGGGGATTTAGCTAACGCCATTGATTGAAAGTGGTTGTGAAAGGCGCGCAGAAACCCGCCTAGCTCTGCCGTTGCGGATTTATCTGATTCTCCTGAACGGCGAGTTTTAGCTAACGCCATTGATTGAAAGTGGTTGTGGAAGGCGCGCAGAAACCCGCCTAGCTCTGCCGTTGCGGATTTATCTGATTCTCCTGAACGGCGAGTTTTAGCTAACGCCATTGATTGAAAGTGGTTGTGAAAGGCGCGCAGAAACCCGCCTAGCTCTGCCGTTGCGGATTTATCTGATTCTCCTGAACGGCGGGATTTGAAGCGTAACAGCGGCCCGATCGGGTAAACACTTCAGGTGGAATTAAAAATGTGTCTTATTGGCGTGACAGGGTTTTATCGGTTCAATATTATTTATCGGCCTGTTGGTGTAACAGTACGAAAGCACATTTCCTGGTAGCGCGGACTTTAGTCTGCGATTGCTCCGAAGGAGCAAACTCGAAAAAAGGATAGTCCTCCTCGATTTATATAAAGAAACTCCTGCGGGAATAACAAATCCGGATGCCCGCTTGCTAATGAATGACAGGCGACAAACTGCCGCTTACTTCTTTAAGCCTTTTATGACTTCAAAAAGATCCTTTGATGCCATCTCGGGGCCTTTCTGTTCGTATCCGTCCAGCCCGAGGCGTGTGCGTATCTGTCCCACCTTCACCCCCTTGGCGAACATGGCTTTAAAGAACGTTTCGGCGATCTTTTCGTGGGCTTCCCTCTCCTGGGGCGCACCGAACGGATTGGCGAAGTATGTATGCACCAGCCCTTTTTCGTCGGTCGTCCCTTTCGCCATACGCGCTCCGTAGCGGAACACCTCGATAGCTTCCGATTTCTCCTTGAAAAACTCAATGGCCGAGACCCCTTCAGGGACCAGGTCGTAGTTGTTCGCGTAGAGGAAGATATCTACCTTGTGCCCGCGCATGATTGTTTCGTATGAAGTCACCGGTATTACAATCCTTGCGTTTTTCAGGTGGGGATTCATGAAGATACTTCGCCCGACCTGCTCATACGCGTAGGCTGGGCTGAGGTCGTCGATCCTTACGAAGGCGCCGGTCTCGGTTCCGTATCCGATCACGTCCCCCTTGTCATCGAGGCGGAGCGAGCCCATATCGTCGAAGATGATCTTCATCTCCTTGATGTTGTCCTCGGCAAGGAGGCGGAGCGCTTCTAGTGTTTCGGACTTCCCGGCGCCACTGTCGCCAATGATTACCACGTTGGCTGTCGAGCCGTCCTTCAGCTCCACGGCAACCATCGCGCCGTGAATAGGAAGATTTTTCTTCTTTATCATCCTCAGGTTGTGGAGTGTGAGTGTCATCTTCTTGAAGTAGCCGAAGTAATCTACTTCGTTTATGTTGCTCACCATGCCTATGAGGGTGGAGGTCTCCTCATGGTAGTGGTAGCCGGTTTTCATCGGGAATTTTTCCGGCGCGATACCGAAGAAGATCATCAGATCGGGTTTTCCCCCTTTTAGCTCAGCTTTGCTCGCCAGTTCAAAGAGGTTGCTCATGGAAAGGGCGAGCGTGCAGAAATCGCGATGGAAGTAGATGAAGGCGAGGAGGTCCCCAACCTTTGCCGGGAAACAGAACCACTCATCCTGCTTGATGTCGAACAGGCCGTCAGGGAGTTTTTTTGTCTCCTCGAAACTCCCTTTGCGGGTGTTCGCCTTCGGGTAGAGGATGAGCGGTGGGAAAATAAGGCATACCCTGACGAACGGAATTTCATTGATCTGGCCGAACTGTTCGGGGCAGTCCCATTCTATCTTTCTGACCAGCATCGCCATATTTGCCCATGCCGGAAGCTGTCTTAAAACGCGCGGATTCTGGACTATTAGATTTTCGCCTATCCTCCTGTAAGTTAGAAGTATGAGGTTTTTCAACTCCTCGTTCGTAGTGACGAACTGAGCGTAATGGAGGTCGTTTTCAATATCGGTTTGCCTCTTGGGTACGTTCATGTAGGTTACCCTCTCCATCCGCACCCAGAAGTTGTAAATCTGATCCTTTAATTCGAAAAGGATATCCGGTCTTGCCAGAGCCATCCGGTGCTCATCGCTCAATTTGCCGATCTCGTCCACGCTATGCGTCGCGAGAAGGCGAAAGAGGCTGACGAGGGAATTGAGTATCTCTTCGTTCCCTATCCCAGAGAAAGAGTTTTTAAGGTATTCGTGGATGTGGCTCCCCCTTTTTTCGAGCTGGATAAGATACCTCCTTAATATCTCCCTGAAGAGGTCGCTTTTGAGAAGGGCCGCGGTGGAATCGCAATAGATGGATGAGTAGTCCAGCAAGACCTTGTTGCCGGAAAAGGAGTACGGTTTTCTCAAACTGTCCATTGCGATAGTATGCGTCATCCTGGCCGAAAAAAAAAGGGTATCCGCTTCCGGCGAGGTTTATATCAGTGGAGAGAAGGGAATAGTCGTTTGCGGTCGGTTCGGCAATTTTTTACGGATATCTTTACATATTATAACCGAAACCTTCCAGTTTTTGAAGACTGTTTAAAGTGTGGGGCTGTTGATAAGATAATATCGGGTTGGTAGATGAGTTTGGCTCTGTTCAAATATCAACCGTCGAACTTGGCTTTTTGATTGATATTTAAACAATTGGAAAGGAAGGTGAGAGAAATGATGCAACACTTTGTTGAAGGGCAGGAACCCGGCACAGATCTGATCTCGAGGAACGAGAAGAGCTGGCTATTTATGGTTCATCCGGTATTCGTCATGATCACGGTTCCGATTATCGGTCTAGCTTATGTGCTACTGCTTCCGATTACCGTTACGGTTACCATTATCGGGCTTGGCTTGACGAGGATCATCGGCGACATGTTCACATAGAAAAGGTAGTTTGGTACAGGGGAAACCGTTAGTTGCGCTTTGCGTTTTTGGGATTATTGCTTAGGCGCGTAAAAGGTAGGTTTCCCCTTCAACTTGAGGAATCTGATATTCCACTGGGATAATCCTCTCCAGTATTATTGTAATATCTCACCTCCTGTCCCGCTTCTTTACATATTTTTGTGCTAGTCATCCAGGAACAGTTTGTGATATTTCGATGCGGAATAATCCCTTGCTGGTTCTTATTACAGCATGAAATCAGGTATACTTTAGTAAGCAGTTAGCAGCCATGGATTATATGCATGATATTAATAAACAAGTTCATTCAGTTTCGCGTCATATGTTGGAGTAACGTATAGGAATGGGCATATTTTCGTCGATAGGCCAAATTTTCAAGGTTTTCCGCTCCGGTCTTTTAACCTTTCTGGCGACCCTGTTGATCACAATTTCGCTCGCTGTCTATACGCAGTTGCAGGTGAAGAAGTCGGTGGAGGATACCGTTGCAAACAGGTTGACGTCGCTATTGGCATCAGCCGAAACCGGTTACCAAATCTGGGCCGAGGACCAGAAATCGCGAGCATATCTCTGGGCCAACACGGCTGAGATAGCATCCGAGATAGAAGAGCTTGTAAGGATAGCCTCACTGCCGGATATAGCGAAAGAAAAGCTTTTAAATTCTATTGTAACTCACGATCTGAGGCATAGATTGGCTCCGATAGTGAAAAAATTGGACTATTTCGGTTTTGTAGTAACGGACAGGAACAAGCGGAATATCGCCGCCAGGCTGGATGAGCCAGTTTTAGTGCAATTCGACGATCTGGATGACAGTTTTTTCAATCGCGCGATGGCCGGAGAAGTTGTTATCTCCCACCCAAAAATTTCTTCAATAGCGCTTCCCGATGAAAACGGAGTTTTTCAAAAGGGGGTGCCGACGATGTTCGCAAGTTCGCCGGTCTTTAACGCCCGGAATGAGGTGATCGCCATATTGTCTTTTCGGATAAGACCGGTAGCCGATTTTTCAAAAATATTCCATGCGGTCAGGGTAGGGGATTCAGGTGAGACATACGCGTTTGACCGCAACGGCCTGATGCTTACGGAAAGCAGATTCGCCGAAAGTCTAAGGGAGTTCGGGATAATAAAAAAGAGAAGCATGCTTGAGGTCGAGTTGCGCGATCCCGGGGTGAACTTGATGGAAGGGGAGAGGCCCTCCATTCCGAGAGAGGAATGGCCATTTACGGTCATGGCCCGGAGCGCTCTGGGCGGCGGATCAGGTGTAAATGTTGCGGGATATCCTGATTACCGCGGGGTTGATGTTGTCGGCGCCTGGAAATGGCTGGAAAAATACGATATCGGAATTGCGAGCGAACTTGATAAGGAAGAGGCCTTTGCCACATTAAATGTTCTGGAAGAGCTGATTTTCGCTCTCTCCGTCCTTGTTGTCGTTTTATCCGTTGCGATCATTGCGATACGGCGTTATGCGCGGGAGACGGCGCTAAAAGATGCCGCTTTCAGGGGTGTTATCAGTTCCACCAACGAAGGATATTGGGAGATAGATTCCGGGAGAAAAACAACAGTTGTGAATAAGGCGCTATGCGAAATTCTTGGGTACGAGGCCGAGGAACTGGTTGGGCGTTCGCCTCTCGATTTCATGCACGAATCTTCAAAAACCGAATTTCTGAAAAAGATCGCAACGGTTTCACAAACTGATCATAGGCTATACGAGGAACTTATCTTTATTCGGAAAAACGGCGAGATGGTTTATCTTCGTTTGAGCGCCACGACAAAAAGGGACAGCGCAGGCAACGCGATAGGTTCATTCGCTTTTGTCACAGATTTTACCGATATCAAGAAAGCGGAAGACGCCTTGAAGCGGAGCGAAGATGCTCTTTTAAAGGGGCAGAAGGTCGCGAAAATGGGGAGCTGGGACTGGAATATCATCACGAACGAACTTGTCTGGTCGGACGAGATATACCGCATCTTCGGCCTGGAGCCGCAGGAGTTTGGTGCGACATACGATGCTTTTCTGGGGTCGATCCATCCCGACGACAGGGAGTTGGTTGTTCAGGCGGTGAACGACGCTGTGGCAGGAAAGAAAGATTACAAGGTTGAGCATCGAGTAGTAAGGCCGAACGGCGTGATAAGGATCGTTGAGGAGATAGGGGAAGTGACATTCGACCTGTCCTGGAAACCTCAAAGGATGATAGGGATAGTTCACGACATAACAGAGCGGAAAAAGGCTGAGGAGGATCTTCGCAGGAGCGAGGAATCGCTGAACAAGGCGCAGGAGATATCCAATACGGGGAACTGGGGCTGGAACCTGTTCACCAACGAGATGGAGTGGTCAGATGAGCTGTACAGAATTTTCGGGTATGAACCGCGAAGCGTAAAACCTTCCTACGATCTATTCATAAATGCAGTGCATTCGCATGACAGGGATATGGTGGCCTTGAAGCTGAAGGAAGCGGTGAAAGACCGGACGGGATATAAAATTGAACACAGGGTGGAATGGCTGGACGGCATGGAGAGGATAGTTCATATGCAGGGTGAGCTTGTTCTGGATAGACGCGGAAATCCTGTAAGGATGATAGGTATCGCGCATGATATTACCGAGCGGGTAAAAGCCACAGCAGAACTTACCCTCGCCTACAACGTTTTTGAAAATGTTGAAGAAGCGATAATGGTAACGGATGTACTAGGCGTTTTAACCTACGTCAATCCCGCATTTTTGAATATAACCGGATTCACGCCGGAACAGGCGTTAGGATGTACTCCTGCGATGCTTCGGTCACAAAAACATGACAAGGCGTTCTATGAGGCTATGTGGAAGGAGCTTCTCGAGACAGGGCGATGGCAGGGGGAAATATGGAACAGGAGAAAGGATGGCGAGGTTTATCCGGCCTGGCTCTCCATCTCTTCCATCAGCAACGAGGCTGGACAAAGGACACAGTATATAGGGGTTCTGAAGGATATTACCGACATAAAGAGGAGCCAGGAAGAGATCAAGTACCAGGCGTATCACGATCCGCTTACAGGGCTGCCGAACAGGATACTGTTTAAGGACAGGTTAAAGCAGTCGCTGATACACGCGGGGCGTGAGAAACGTCAGATTGCCGTTATGTTTCTGGATGTAGACAACTTCAAAAATATCAATGACAGCCTTGGACACCCGGTCGGGGACAGGCTTTTGCAGGGCGTCGGCGCGCGCATAGTCGGCACACTCAGGGAGATGGATACGGTTTCGAGAGTGGGTGGCGACGAGTTTACCGTCATCCTCGAGGATATTCGCAGTCCGCAGGACGCCATACAGGCGGCCAGGAAAATAGTGGAGGCGATCTCCCATCCATTCGTGGAGAAAGGGAATAATCTCTTTGTTACCACAAGTATCGGGATAACCGTTTTCCCGACCGACAGCGAAGATCTCAATACCCTGCTCCAGAACGCGGACCTCGCCATGTACCGCGCGAAAAAGCTGGGGAAGAATAATTACCAGCTGTTTACCACCGAGATGAACACGAACGCCCTTGAGCGCCTCGAGATTGAAAACGATTTGCGGTTGGCCATTGACCGTCAGGAGTTCTCTCTTGTCTATCAGCCGAAGGTAAGCCTGGGAAGCGGCGAGATCATGGGAGTCGAGGTGCTTGTGAGGTGGGGGCATCCGACGAAGGGTATGGTATTGCCATCGAAGTTCATCCCCGTGGCGGAGGAGAGCGGGCTTATCCTGAATATCGGGAAGTGGGTTCTGTTCGAGGCTTGCAGACAGACAAAAGCGTGGCTCGACGCCGGTCTTCCGTCGATTATAGTTTCGGTCAATATATCTGCCGTGCAGTTCAAGAGGGGGGATCTTGTCGAATTGGTTGAGGAGGCTCTGGGCAAAACCGGCCTCCCGGCGGAAAATCTCGACCTTGAAATTACCGAGAGCCTAATTATGACCGATGTAAATTCGGCCATAGAAACGATGAAACGCCTTAACGATATGGGGGTGGAATTGTCGATCGACGATTTTGGAACCGGTTATTCTTCTCTTGTGTATCTGAAAAAGTTCCCCATAGACACGCTGAAGATAGATCAGGCGTTTGTTCGCAATCTCACGACGGATGCAAACGACGCCGCTATCACCGATGCCGTCATCTCAATGGGGCACTCCCTCAATCTGAAGGTCGTTGCCGAAGGTGTTGAAACTGCCGCGCATCTTGAATACCTCCACAGGCAGGGCTGTGACATAATTCAGGGATACTACTTCTCGAAGCCTGTTGATGCTTCAACCTTTGAGGAGTATCTGAGAAGCGGAAAAAATCTTGAGATGGCAAGTATCGGCCGGGGTAAATAAGCAAGAGTTTGCCAGCAGAGGCTCTCACGGGGAGATCATTTCCCCTTCCGGTAAACGGAGAGCACGGCGACAGCCCCTTTTTTCCCTTCATCAGGTGAAGCTCTGTAAAGTTCCAGCAGTTCACGCTCATCCGGGGTAATCGGCTGTCCATACCCTTTTTTTCTCTCCGCGACGAGCGCGTACTCTTCCGCCGAAATTTTTCCCTGCTTGAAAAGTTTATCAGCCTCTTCGGAAGTACGCGGCCCTTCGCCGGTCATAATCCAGTCGGAAAAGGTGTCGCCATACCCGGAGGCCCAGTAGAGGTAGCGGGGGTCGGGAGGTTTGATCCCTTTTTCAGCGTCGCGAATCCCTTGAATGGAGGTTGCCGACTCAACGGAAGCATTTTTCAGTGTCAGGTCGCCCCTTATCTGCCGAAGGCGTTTTCCTACGGCGACCAGATCCACCTCTACATCACCCCAGAATAAATTTTTGTCGAGGCTTTTCCCTCCGCTCTTAGCCGCCTGCAGAACGGCGGAAGGGAGATACCTGGCTCCTTCGCCGAGCAGAAGCCAGTTGATATTCACGCCGAGTTTTTCCTTGATATTAATAAGGTGTTCGGAAGATGGATAGTTCTCCCGTTTTTTCCATTTGTTGATTATTCCGGGGTGTACGCCAAGAATTTCTGCCAGCCTGTTCTCTTTTCCATCTGCGAGTTCCTCCACCAGCAGTTTGAGCCTCGACAAAAAGCCCCTTACATCACCCACTTTTGCTAAATCCCCCTGCCGTCAAATTTGTTTTGACATATCACCATAAGGTGATTAATATATCGGTAATGATATACATGACGATAAATATATATACCGCCCGCGAAGCTGGTCCGCAAAAATGCCCATCCAGTATCGCCTTCGGATACGGGAAGGCGCAAAGCATGTCCGTAGCAATCATTTGGGCAATTCAATGATGTCGACCGGCTGTGCAGTTGCGAATAATAGTCATGTAGTCAATTACTTGCAGGTCATAGATTACCATTTTCCGATTTATCACTCAATTATTGATATATGTCGATTTTCGCCGTTGCCGAAAATCACCGGCGAGGCGCGGGGCTTTTGTATTTTATCGGGCAGAAGAAGGGGGGAGTATGGAGCAGACTTTTAAGGAGAGGCTGAGAATTTTAATGTCGCTTGAAGGTGAAGAGCGTCCGTACAGGTGGGCAAAAAAAGTGGGGATACAAAGAGGGCTTTTTCAGTACTACTGGCAAAAGGGGAAGATGCCTACATACGAAAACCTTATAAAGATACAAAATCATTCCGGCTGTTCCATAGACTGGCTACTAACCGGGAAAACGGTAGCGTCAGATATTACAAGCCTGAAATTTGAGAAAACCGGAAAGAGCGGGGACGCCGGTAAAAGCGATTTTCTTGAAGATGTTGAGATGCTGAAAAAGATCTACAGGGAGAAGGGACGAGGCAAGAGCTATTCGATACACGACATCATTATGAAGCTTGCAGGAAATATTAAATGAGGAGTATCTGTTCGTGCCGCTACTCTGAGTTGTCGTAAAACAAATTCTATTTATACAGACGCCTTATCCGATGCGGGGAGGAGCCGCTCAAAATCTTTCCTGTTTATATCAGACGCGAAGAGCGTAAGTTTATGCAGGGCGCGTGAGGCGCCGATATAAAGGAGATTGCGCAAATCTGCGTCGAGAGGTACGTCGATGTCTGTAAGGATAACGGCCCTTTTTTCCAGCCCCTTGAAATCCCATATCGAACAGTAACCTGTTTTCCCTTCCTCGGTTGAGTTCGAAATCTGCTGGATAAAAACTGATTTCCATTTCTCCTCCCGGCTTAAGGCGAAAGGGGCGGAATCTTTCACCTTTTTGGCGGAGAGGATAATGATATCTTCCGGCGGCACTCCGCTGTTCAAAAGATTTTCCATGTACTCCTTCAGTTTAATTATCTCTGCTTCCTTGTCGGGGTAGAAGATTATTTCAGGCTTGGCGTCGGAATTTTTCCTTTTGATCTCGCTGTATAGCGTATGTCCGCTTTTCATTGATGCCGCGAAAGAGGCAATCTCGGAGGAATTACGGCAGTTAGTCTTTAAGGCATATCTTGTGTAATTGTTGGTGTACCGGTTCAACTCCCCTATCTTCGCCTCATTGCCGAAATCGCCCGATGCCGTATCGATAAACACTCTCCATCTCCCTTCCTTTATCCCACCATTCAGATTCGAATCAATGTACTCCAGCGCATCCAAATGGTTGAATACATCCTGGGCCTCGTCGATGATCACCAGGTCATATTTTGAATCGGAGTTGTTCCTGACGTTTATCTCCCTAAAAGCCCCCGCGGTAACCCATGGTGCGAGCATGCGGGTTTCATTTTCGAGCATTTCCCCAAGGAGACGGCTATGGCAAACGAGAAGCATTCTTACCCCCTTCGCGGCCGCGCGCCTGGCTATCTCTATCGCAAGGAGAGTTTTACCTGTGCCGCTTGCGCCGTCGAAAAGGACCCTGTCGTTGTATTCCAGCGCATCTAGCGCGGCGAACTGCTCTTCCGTGTAGTTTTTTACCTCCTCATCGGAGATCTTCATCTCCTCCTTGGGGCTGAGGAAAAATTCGAATCTTGGCCTTAGAGTGTTTGCTACGTCTATGCACTCCTGTTCATTTGGGAGCCTGCACCATTCGCTGTCCTTTTTCCTTTTGAAATGCCCCCACGCCTTTTGAAGCACATTCTCGAGCAGTTTTGTTAACGGTTCACGCAGGTACATCGTTTTGTCGATGACTTCCCACTCGTTCCACTCCGGCGAATTTTTGTTCCTGAAAATGGCGAAAGGAAATATTACGGCGTGCCAGATGAAAAGGTTCGCCAGATCCGGCCTGCTACTTTTCTGAAGCCAGTGAAGGAGGGAAAATTTCGCTTCCTTCGACTGCGCGAAGGGGCTCCGCGTGCTCCAGTGGCGGTCGGCGCCGAACTTCCACCTGCCGTCCCTTACGATGAAGCGGTTGAATCCCTTTACTTCAAGGCAGAGTATCCCCCTGTTGGGTATTATGATAACGAAGTCCATCTCCCCCGTCCCCATTTTTACATGCTGGGCAAGGTCGAGAGAATGAAGGACGATCCAGTTGTCAGAGTGTTTGTCCTTTTTCAGTTTTCTGAAAATTTCAATTTCGCCGTTGCTGGTCGTATCGTGGTCTATCGTGGGGGGGATCATCCTGGCCATAACTATAATTTTAGAATATTTATGGAGCGATTGCCCTGAAAAGGGTGGATGGCAAGTGAATCGAAAAGGAAGGTTTTGCGGTTAACCGCGTTTTCAGTTCAGTATCCCGTCCAGAGGAAATGGAGCCCGGGGCGCGTCGCGGCAGGTTTCTTCAGTTCTCCAAGGAAGCCGAGCTCCTCCGATAAGAGTTCCTTTAGGAAGGTGAGGTCTTCCTCTTCCTTCACGATTACAGGGTCGCCCTTTATGTTTGCCATTTCGGATAGAATCTTTACCGCGTCCCGAAATGTGCCAAGCTCGTCCACCATTCCATTTTCCTTTGCCATGCGGCCGGAATAGATCCTTCCGTCGGACAGTTTTCGTACCTCTTCCATATCCATGGAACGTCCAACAGCGATGGCTTCCATGAACTGCTCGAATACGTCGTCGATGACTTCCTGCATGACTTTTCTATCCTCTTCGCTGAATCCTCTTCCAGGGGTTCCGATATCCTTGAACTTGCCGGATTTAACCGTGATGGTGTCGAGTCCCAGTTTTTCCATCAGGCCCCCTGGGTCCATGAAGCCCATAATTACGCCGATCGACCCGGTAATTGTTCCTGGATTCGAAACTATCCTGTCGGTGGCAACCGCGATGTAATAGCCGCCGGAGGCCGCGACAGACGCCATGCTGGATACGACAGGTTTCTTTTTTCTCGCCTTGATTATCGCCTCATAGATCTCCTGGGAAGGCGCGACCCCACCGCCGGGCGTATCTATGTGTATGAGGATCCCCTTGATGGAATCCTCCTTGGCGTATTTTTCTATCTGTTTGGTGAGTTCGTCGGATTCGATTATTGGGCCGAAGACTTCAACAACGGCTATCTTGTCACGTCCAAGCGTGATCCCGTCCGTATCTGGAGTAATAAAAGGGATTACGGCTACGAGGAGGAAGAATCCGGCAACAAGGAGGAAGAGAACCGCGCACCCGCCGAATATTCTGCGGGTGCGGTTTCCTTTTTCAGCGAGGCCGTTATTCTCGCCCATTTAATTCTTGTTATTCTTCCTCAGGAAAATCTTCAGTTTCAAAATCTGTTTCGTCGCCCGCCCTATCGTCAATAGGACCGTCTTTCATGCTAAGCCCGATCTTCTTGCTTTCAGCGTCTACCTTGATTACCTTCACGTCGCACTTGTTTCCCACGGTCAGCTCTTTTCTCGCGTCCGTAGCGCCGCCGGATATCTGTGAGACATGGATAAGTCCTTCAATTCCGGGTTCAATCTCGGCGAATGCTCCGAAATTGGTTACCTTCACGATGGTTGCGCTGATTTCCTGACCGATTTTATATTTATCGGCAACGCTTTCCCATGGATCCGGCTCCAGCTGTTTCAGCCCAAGCGATATCCTTTCGCCATCCTTGTCGATTTTCAGGACTTTCGCCTTAACGCGATCCTTTTTCTTCACAACCTCAGAAGGGTGCTTCACTTTTGCGGTCCAGGACATGTCGGAGATGTGTATCAATCCGTCAACGCCATCCTCTATCTCGACAAACGCACCGAAATCGGTAAGGTTCCTGACGGTACCTTCGATAATCGTGTCGACAGGGTATCTCTCTTCGATATTTTCCCATGGGTTTGAAGAGACCTGCTTCATGCCAAGCGATATCCTTTTTCGCTCCTTGTCGATATTAAGGACTTCCGCTTCCACGTCATCGCCGGGATTTACTATCCGGCTGGGGTGGCGTACATGTTTGCTCCATGTCATTTCAGATATATGAACGAGTCCTTCAACGCCGTTCTCAAGTTCCAGGAACGCGCCGTAATCTGTGATGGATACGACTTTACCCTTGACGTTTGTGCCTATTGAGTATTTTTCCTCAATATTTTTCCATGGATCCTCGGACTGCTGTTTCAGGCCGAGCGAAACCCTTTCCGATTCAGTGTCGAATTTAAGGACAATGACCTTAGCGCTCTGACCTACGGAGAGTATTTCAGATGGATGGTTGATCCTCCCCCACGACATATCGGTGATATGAAGAAGGCCGTCCACCCCGCCAAGGTCGATGAACGCGCCGTAATCGGTTATGTTCTTTACGATGCCGGTGACTATCGCGCCTTCTTCGAGATTTGAGAGGGTTTCCGCCTTGGAGGCTTTTCTCTCTTCTTCGATGATCGCGCGCCTGGAGAGGACAATGTTCCCCCTCCGCTTGTTCATCTTGATTATTTTGTATTCATACTCCCGCCCCAGATATTCATCCATGTTTTTCGGCGGTCGGAGGTCGATTTGAGAACCGGGAAGAAATGCTCTAAGGCCGATATCCACGGTAAGGCCGCCCTTGATCTTCCCAATGACCTTTCCTTTTATGGTATTCCCTGCTTCGTAGACCTTGTTGATAGCGTCCCACTTCCTTAGCCGGGCCGCTTTTTCAACGGAGAGGATCATGACCCCGTCCTGATTCTCCGTCTGGTCGATAAACACTTCAACTGTATCGCCGATATTTACGCTATCGGCTCCGCCTGGAAATTCGAATGCCGAGATGATTCCCTCGGATTTAAAACCTACGTCAACTACAACCTTGTCGTTGGAGATGGCGATAACCGTTCCGCTGGTAACCTCCCCCTCCTTGAACAGTTTCATGCTGTTTTCATACAGCTCCTCCATCTGTTCAACGGTAAGATTTTCCTCCTCTATACCACCCGATTTTTCGGCTATAGCGCTATTGCTCTCTTTGGACATGTATTAATAAACCTCCTGTAAATTTGGATTCCGGCCAAGTGCCCGGTTAAGCGATTAATTCTAGTAATTTTTGGAGCGTTGCGTCAATAGATAAGTCGGAATTATCGATAATATACGCACCTTCGGGGACTATTAGAGGTGATTCGGCCCGGCTGGAGTCGAGAAGGTCCCTTTTTTTGATTTCTTCAATTTTCCTGTCATCCAGCGTTTCTCCCCGTTCCAAGGCGCGCCTTTGAGCCCTCTTTACAGGATCGGCATTTATGAAAAACTTGAACTCCGCGTCGGGAAAGACCACGCTTCCAAGGTCCCGCCCCTCTCCAACAACGATTTTGGATGATTTTGCGATTCTCCTTTGGATCGAGACCATCGAGTCCCTCACGGATTTATGGGCCGAAACGGCGGATACGTTCTCGTCAACCTTCCGTGACCTGATATCTTCGCTCCTGTCCCTGCCTGCGATAAACGTTCTTTGTCCACGGATCGGGTCTTCCCTGAATTCAATCGAAATGTTCCGGGCAATTTCTCCAAGTTGGGACGCGTCGTCCATACTTTCGGCGGTTTCGAGCGCCATAAGGGTCACGCTTCTGTACATCGCGCCGGTATCGAGGAAAGTGGCGTTCAATTTTTTTGCCAGGAGTTTGGCGGTAGTCGATTTGCCTGAACCTGCCGGGCCGTCGATGGTTATTATCAAGGGAGCTTCTTTCTGAAGGAACTCGATTTGCCGAAAATCTCAAGCAGTATTTCCTTGTCATTCTCCCGGATCGCTTCCCTGATTATCTGGAGATGTTCGATCATCATCTCCATTTGCTCCCCCATGACCGAGGCGTTCTCAAGCGCTATATCCGCCCACATTTCCGGGGGGCTGGAGGCAATACGGGTGAAATCCTTAAAGCCTCCTGCGGCAAATTTTATCAGGTCGGATTCCTTGTCCAGGTCGGATACGGTGTTTACCAGGGCGTAGACGACGAAATGGGGGAGGTGTGATACAGCACCAAGGATCTTGTCGTGTCTTTCAGGCGTCATGATCACTATTTCCATTCCAGCTTTTTTCCAGACATTTTTCAGCAGTTCCAACTCCTTTTCCGGGGTATCGGAATCGGGGGTCAATATGCATTTGTGATTGTCGAAAAGGGTTTCGAAGCTCGCATCGGCGCCAGATTTTTCGGTTCCGGCTATTGGGTGGGAGCCGATAAAAGTGAATTTGCCTCCTGCGATTATTTTCGCACCGTCGACGATGCTCTTTTTGGTAGAGCCTGCATCGCTGACTATCGCCCCTTTTTTTATATTCGGGGCAATTTTCTCCAAGGTTGGCAAAATCGATTTTACAGGCCCACAGAGGAATACGAGGTCGGCATCCTTCACGGCCTCTTCGGCGGGGAGCGATTCGTCGATAATGCCGAGTGTTACAGCTTTTTCCATATTCTCACGGCTTCTGCCGGAGCCGGTGACCTTTTCGGCGATACCCCTATTCTTGAAAACGCGCGCAAGGGAGCCCCCGATAAGCCCCACGCCGATAATTGCCGCTTTCCCGAACATGAAGTTTTTTCCCATAGGGGACTACTTTACTTTTATGGCATTACAAACGCAAAAGGAAGTTAAACGGATATTTTTCGGCAAAATCGAAAATTTTGAAAAAGTGAGCGTTGAGAATGGCTTGCCGGAAGAGGTAGAATACTACGAGTGTGTCTTTCGAGACTGACGGAGTATTGGGATGCTTTGGCGGAAAGCATTATTTTAATTTCCTTGTAGGTTTTATTTGAGGTATTCGATGGAAACATATGACCTTATTATTATCGGCGGCGGTCCCGGAGGCATCACAGCGGCAATTTACGGCCTGCGCTCAAGAATGAAACTGGTAATGGTTGAAAAAGCAGGAATCGGCGGTCAGATCGCCCTCTCGGACATCATAGAAAATTATCCCGGTTTTCCCTCTCTGTCGGGAATGGAGCTGATGGGGAAATTCGAAGAGCATGCCAAGGCAAACGGTCTTGAGGTCAAGTACGGAACAGTAAAAAGCATTAAGAAGGAGAACGATCTTTTCAGCATCGCTCTCGGTGAAGAGACCTTGAGCGCGAAATCGGTAATTATCGCTACAGGCGCGGAACCGTCCAAGCTCGGCGTTCCGGGAGAGACGGAGTTTATCGGCAAGGGCGTTTCTACCTGCGCGACATGCGACGGGCCGTTTTATCGCGGCAAAGAGGTCGCCGTGGTTGGCGGCGGAGACACGGCCGTAAAGGAATCGATATACCTGAGCAAGCTGGCAAGCAAGGTTCATATCATTCACAGGCGCGACCAGTTCAGGGCCGAAAAGGTATTGCAGGAGCGGTTGGGTGAAAAAAAGAACATTGAGTACCATTTTTTCAGCCGCCTGACCGAGGTAAAGGGTGACAAGTCCGGTGTGACAGGTGTCGAAATTGAAAGCGTAAAGGATGGCGCGAAAAAGGAATTGAAACTCGATGGCGTTTTTATGTTTGTAGGGATAATCCCGTCGACAAGTTTTGTGGAGTGCGAAAAGGATGCCGCCGGATTTATCAAGACGGATGAAAACATGATGACGTCGCAAAAAGGGCTTTTTGCGATAGGCGATTGCAGGATTACGCCGTTACGCCAGGTTGCGACAGCCGTTGGAGACGGGGCGATCGCAGCGATGAAGGCTGAGGAGTATGTCTCGGAGATGGAAGGGCGTTTATACGCCGGCAAGAAATAAAATATATTTTTGGCATCGGAGTCAGGAGAGGTGGAGAGTACGCGTATTAGTGCGCGAAATGTACCACGCTGAGTGGCAGTTCCATATTAGCAAATAACGAAAGCATTATATGATTAGAGAAGTTGACCTTGTGGCGAATTTAAAGGCCTTCGAGAAGTACAACGCGGATCGGACAGCGAAGGCTTTTCAAATAGCCGAGGTGCCTACGAAGATCGCCGTACAGGTCGTCCCTTTTCTCCTTGAGAATAACCATCCCTCCCTTCCCGGCTACCAGGAGGGAATGGAGACGAGCAAGGTTGTCCCCTTTTATAAATTGACCGCTGAGCACAGGAAGGCTGTTCTGTCGGTATTCAAGAATTTCCACCTGCCGGAAAAAAAACAGTCCCCTTACGAAGGGAACGGTTATGCCGGAAACGCCAGGGAAAAAACGCTGATAGAATCTCTCATGCTTATGGGGAGCGTAGGCACGGTCGCACAGAATGAAAAATCCGATTTTGATTACTGGGTAGTTTTGGATGAATCGAAGCTTTCCGGCGCCGAGCTTTCCTATTTGCGCACAAAACTTACTGCCATCGAGGAGTGGGGGGACAAGATGGGGGTTGAGCTCCATTTCTTTCTTACCGATGTTACGCGGGTGCTCGAAAACAAGTTCGGAGGCGCGGACAAGGAGAGCGCCGGTTCCTCCCAGGCCGCGCTGTTAAAGGAGGAGTTTTATCGGACAGCTCTCCATGTGGCTGGCAAATATCCTGTCTGGTGGCTCACATCCCCCGGCACGACGGATGAGGTATACAAGGAGGTGCTGGAAACCATTCCCAAGTGCTACTCCATACATCCCGACAAATTCGTAGATCTCGGCAACCTGTTCGTAATCCCCGAGAAAGAGCTTTTTGGCGCGGCATTATGGCAGATAAACAAGGCTATTGATTCTCCCTTCAAGTCTGTGTTGAAGATGGCGATGCTGGAAAGCTTTACCGATGATGATTGGGAGGGACTTTTCCTTTGCGATGAGCTCAAAAAAAACCTGTACAGCGAAAAAAGAGAAAGGCCTGTCGATCCCTACCTTCTCCTGATAGACGGTCTTTTGAAGTTTTACACTCATAAGGAGAGGCCGGATATTGTCGACCTGCTGAGGAAATGTTTTTACAACAAGGTCCACATAAAGATCCAGCCTGATTCGTTCCCCCGCGATAATCCCGGCTACAAGGAGTCGGTCATGCTCTCCTATGTGAAAGAGTGGGCTTGGGACGATAAAGTGCTGACAGACATGAATAACTACGACAACTGGAATTTTGAAAGGATGTCGAAGCTCGGGAGCCAGTTGCACGGATTTCTGCTGGAGACATACAAGCGGCTTACGGATAATTTAAAGAAGAAGGAACAGAATGAAACAATGATCTCCGAAGGGGATCTTACCATTCTTGGGCGGAAGCTCTTCTCTTTCTATGGCAAAAAGACCGGCAAGGTCGAACTTATTAAAAAGGCGTCCGACGATGCGCTAAGGCTGGAGTCGGTTACTTTCAATCCAACGATCATCAGGGGGAAGCCTCCCATCTGGAACGTCATGAGAGGGAACGTGACAACCCTTCTTGCGCGCGGGATAAACATGGATGACGCCATCGTAAAGAAAGGGAAGATACTGCCGGAGGTTGTTTTCTGGCTGGTTGTAAACAATATCGTGGACGTGAGAACATTTTTCCATCTTGTTTCAAGCCCCTTGTCGGTATCACTGAACGAAATCCAAAGCCTTGTCCGGCTCATTTCGGAATTCATGCCCAATGTCCAGATCTCATCGATCGACAATTCATACCTGATTCACAGGGCAAAAGTTACGAAACTTCTTGTAGTGGCCAATTTCCATTCAAAGGATTGGACGAAAAATATTGATGAAGTCACCATCATGTTCCGCAATACCTACGGAGAATCGTTCGTAAGCACGTTCCCCGGCGAAGAAGGGATGAACAGGGCGGCCGCCATCTACGCCAACGCTCAACAGCTCGGCATTGAAAACCCTACGCAGTTTTTTATGACGTTCATCCCGGACCTGGAAAATTCACAAAAGCTGGAAAAGTTGCTGAATAACACGATCCTCAGCCGGATGAAGCAGTTCCTGCGCTCCAAAAGCTCGATTGAGTCCTGATACTGTTTCGGTAATCATCCCCGCCCGAGGCGAAAGCGAATCCCTGAGATCGCTCTTGGAAAAACTGGAAGGGGAGAGCGGGATCGAGGTCATAGTCACAGTCCCTCAAGGCGATGAAATATCGATTGCCGCCGCAAGAGGTTTCAAGGCTGTCATCGTTGAAGGAACTCCTGGAAGAGGGAACCAGCTGGCCGCCGGAGCCGGGATTGCGAAGGGGGGAGTATTTCTTTTTTGTCATGCCGACACGATGCTCCCGGAAGGGTGGAAAGAACTTGTTAAAAAAACGCTGGCCGAAGATAGCGTGGCTGGGGGGGCGTTCAAACTCCGTTTTGATTCACCGAAGTTCCGGTTTCGGTTCATTGCCTTTTTTGCGAACCTGAGGGGGAGTTTGTTAAATCTTGTATACGGCGATCAGTCGTTCTTCATGAAAAGAGATGTCTATTTTGCGGTTGGCGGTTTCAAGCCGCTCCCCCTGATGGAAGATGTCGAGTTCATCCGCCGTCTTCGGCATGTCGGGAATATTAGGATAGTCGCAAAACCTGTTGTTACCTCCGCAAGACGCTATGAAAAGTCGGGGGTAATTTTCGGAGTAACGAGGAATATATTAATGCTGGTTCTCTATTTCGCGGGGGTTTCTCCCGAAAAGCTCGTCCGATGGTACCGATAGCAGGGGTGGCGCGCAGTTAAACGCCTCATTGTGATAAACTTTTCAGCGTGAAAAGATATCCCAGACAGCCGATGAAGGAGTGGCCGGAAAACGAGCGGCCGAGGGAGAGGCTCAAGCGATACGGTCCGGAGAGCTTGAGCGAGGCCCAGCTGTTGTCGATAATAGTCGGCACCAGCACATCGTCGTCACGCAAGACCTCAATGGATATTTCCACGAATCTGCTAAAGGCATTCGGGAACCTGCAGGGGATAGAAGCGGCGTCGGTGACCGAACTGGTGGCGCTCGACGGCATTACAGAGAGCAAGGCGTTGCAGCTGAAAGGAGCGCTGGAACTGGGGAAGCGAGTGATAGCTGAGAAGCACTCCCTGTACGGAAAGAATTTTTCCACGAGCGAGGATGTATCTAAATATTTCCAGCCTCTCATGTGCAACCTCTCCAAAGAGGTTTTCAAGATAGTGCTTCTCAACAGCCAGAACAGGATGATGAAGGATGTTACGATATCGGAAGGCTCGCTGACCGCGAGTGTAGTGCATCCCAGGGAGGTTTTTAAGCCGGCGATAAGGGAATCGGCGGCATCGATAATTCTGGTGCATAATCATCCAAGCGGGGACGTGGAGCCAAGCAGGAACGACAAGGAGATAACAAAAAAACTGGTGAGCGCCGGAGAAATTATCGGAATAGGGGTTCTGGACCATATAATTATCGGGAAGAGCGCGTATTTCAGTTTTTGCGATTCAAACCTTATTTAGCGGAGAAAAAATTGTTCGAACGAAATCTTTACCTGATGCTGAGGGATGTAAAACCGGTTGCTGTCGCCGTGATAGGTGACGTAATTCTCGACCACTATTTAAGCGGAGATATTTCCCGCATTAGCCCTGAAGCCCCGGTCGGGATTCTCGACTGCAACAGCGACAGATACGCGCTTGGCGGAGCGGCAAACGTAGCGAATAATCTTGCCAAGCTGGGGGCGAAGGTCTCGCTTATCGGGATGACCGGCAAGGACCAGGCGGCTGGTGTGCTGAAGAAAATTCTAAAACGGGAAGGGATAAGCTCAAAGTGGCTGGTCGCTTCCGGCGACAGGCCGACCATCCAAAAAACGAGGCTGATGGCGAACGGACAACAGCTTATGAGGGTCGACAGGGAAAAGCGGGTACCTCTGCCGCAAAAAGTGGAGAAAACGATCATCGGATATCTCGAAAAAAATATCGGAAGCATCGGGGGGATAATAGTCTCCGACTACAACAAGGGGCTCCTTTCCAATTCTCTTCTAAAAAATATCATTTCGCTTGCCGGGAAAAACAGAAAGCCGGTTATTGTCGATCCCAAGGGGAACTCGTTTGCAAAGTACCGCGGGGCCGATGTGATCACTCCAAACAGGCTGGAGCTTGAAAAAGCGACAGGGATGGAATGTGTGGATGAGAAGTCGGTGGAAAAGGCGTCGATAAGCCTCATCCGCGCACATTCGATCAAGTCGGTGCTTGCCACTCGCGGCCCGGACGGGATGGCGCTTTTCAAATATGGCAAGGCGGGAAAGTTTTTCAGATCGGAAGCGAAAGAGGTTTTCGACGTCACCGGCGCGGGGGATACTGTCGTGGCTGTATTCACGTGGGCCATGGTCGGCGGATTAAGCATGGAAGATGCGGCAATGCTTTCGAATTACGCCGCGGGGCTGCAGGTGGCCCATCTGGGTGCGGTAAGTATCGGTATAGACGAGCTTGAAAAAAGCCTGGCGGTCAAATCCGGGACGTTCGGCTCAAAGGTACACACGATAGACGAGGCGGCGAAATTTGCCGCCATACTTAAAAACGACGGTAAAAAGGTTGTGTTCACAAACGGATGCTTCGACCTTGTTCATTACGGACATATAAAATATCTTCAGGAAGCAAGGAAGCTGGGAGACGCGCTTGTGCTCGGGCTGAATTCCGACTCTTCCGTGAGGGCGCTTAAAGGGAAAGGGAGGCCTGTGCTTAATGAAAGCGACCGCGCGCATGTGCTTGCCGCTCTCGACTGCATAGATTCCGTGATTATTTTCAGCGAGAAAACCCCGCTGAAGCTGATCCGTGCGGTAAAACCCGATATCCTCGTGAAGGGTGGGGATTACAGCGTGAAACAGATAGTCGGTTATAAGGACGTCAGGAAATGGGGGGGGAAGGTTATGACAGTCAAATATGTCGAAGGGAATTCTACCACCGGCATAATAGAGAAAATAAAGCGGGGCCCGTGATAGCCCTTCCATATATTAAATGCCTACCATTGAGGCTTGAGTTGTAATAAAATCTAGCCATGGATAACTGTCTGTTTTGTAAAATCATTGAAGGGGAACTCCCTTCGGAAAAGGTTTTTGACAGTTACAACGTGATCGCCTTCAAGGATGTTGTTCCCCAGGCTCCGACACACATCCTCGTTGTCCCCAAAAAACATATCCCGAACATGACCTCACTCTCGGAGCTCGACAGGGAGACCGTTGCCGAGATGTTCAATGCCGTCAAGGTCCTGGTTGGGGAGAATGATATTGAAGAGAGCGGATTCAGGGTTGTGATCAATCAGGGGAGCGACGGCGGACAGACCGTGGACCACCTGCATATGCATATTCTCGGCGGTCGTGAGATGGAGTGGCCCCCCGGTTAGCGGAAAGGCTTTTCCATTATTCAACCGATAATTTCCCCGGCTCCGCATCATGTCTGAAAAAGCCAGATCGGTTGATAAGGTGCGCGAGATCGCGCTTGACCTTCTTTTAAAAACTCACGGGGGAAAGGTTTTCTCGAACCAGCTTTTCGAAACGGCTGTAAGCGAAAAAGGGCTTGGGGAAAGGGACACAGGCTTTTTAAAGGCTCTTTATTTCGGCGTGCTTCGGCAATCCATCTTCCTCGATCATTTCCTTTCGGAGAGGTGCACCACACCGCTTCAGAAGTTGCCACTGAAAATAGCGATGATACTCAGATTAGGGCTCTACCAGATCTTTTTCATGGACAGGGTTCCGCTTCACGCCTCGATAGGGGAATCCGTTAATCTAGCCCGCAGATACGGGCATAAAGGGACGGCCGGTCTTGTAAACGCGGTATTGCGGAGGCTCTCGGAAAACAGGCCGGGGGTTGAGGATCTTGAGATCGTGGACGAAGACGACACGGCTGAAATTTCGTGGAAGTGCTCCCATCCCGAATGGATAGTAAAGAAATATATTGCCGATTTCGGATTCGCGAAGGCTATCGAAATATTCGAAGCAAATAACAAACTCCCTTCACTGAATTTCAGGGCATTGTTGCCTGACAAGCTCGCTTCTTCGGGTGTTTCAGTGCGTAAAAACAGCTTTAATGATCTGGGGGTCGAGATTGATAACGCCTCGGTTCAGGATATTAGAAAACTGATGGAGGGGGGAGTGATCGCTCCGCAGGACCAATCGTCTCTCATCGCGGTCTCTCTCCTTTCGGGGAGGGGGGGGGATGTTCTAGAGCTCTGCTCCGGCAGGGGTAACAAGACATCGGCCCTGTTGAAAGTTTTGGATAAGGGGACGCGCATTATTTCAGCCGACATTTCCTTCAATAAACTTGCGGTAGCGGGGAAGGGCCCGGATGCCGCCAGCTTGAGCGTATGCGCGGACGCTTCAAAACCTCTGCCGCTCAAAAGCGGCTTTGAAAATATTTTCATCGATCTCCCTTGCTCGAACATGGGGGTCATAAGAAGGCACCCCGAGATCAAGCATAACCGCGCACTGGAAGAGATACCAAGAGCGGCGGAGCTTCAGCAGACGATCCTTAAAAACTCTGCCGGGCATGTCGTCAAAGGAGGGGTGCTGGTTTACGCTGTCTGTTCCATAGAGAAGGAAGAGACTGTTGAAGTAGTGGAAAGGTTTTTATCTGAGGATAATACTTTTGAGGCGATAAATATCTCCGCGCTCCGCCCCGACCTTGAAGCGGAAGGACTTACAGCCGGGAACTGGTTTAGGGTATTTCCGGGACAGCATGGAATGGACGGCATGTTCGCCGCGATGCTGAGAAAGAGGAAGTAGTTTTTTTACTCCCGGTTTATATTCCTCCCAAACAGGGATCACTCTCAACTGGGTATGTAATGAATATCATTTCTGTGCGGTTTTAAAAAGAGTTACATCATGGTTGTACTACTAGTGGCATAAAAAGTATCAATAGTGAACTTAAAAGGCACATCTCTGTAAATATTTTATACAGTATCTGCTTTTTAGTCTTATATGTTTATATTAATCAAAGCGTTATGATTGGCACACGAGTTGCTATTAATAAGTGCGAGGTTAGTTAATTATGGTGTTTTTAATGGAAATCGAATACGGACTGTTTGCATTGCGAAAAGAGTTTATCAAGCGTGATCATCTTTTGGAGAAGCTGAAAAAGCTGTTTGTGTTAACGGTATTCTTATCGTTCACTCTCTTGATGATTGTCTGGTAGAGAAGCTTGTAGACCGGTTATACAATCACGATTCTTTTTCGAATCCATTTTATTGAAAATGGCGGAGAGGGAGGGATTCGAACCCTCGATAGGTCTCCCTATACGCCCTTAGCAGGGGCGCGCCTTCGGCCACTCGGCCACCTCTCCTGACAAGCAATTTGAACGGTAATATTAGCACACATGCGCCCGGCGTACAGCCAATATTGCCGGACATTTAATCCCTGACTTTTATGCTCCTCTTCCCGACATAACGGCAGTATCCGCCCACTTCTACACGCATCCCCTTCTCCACTCCACCGCGGACGATGGCTCTCAGCAGGGACGGCCCACCCTTCCCGATACCTTGAAGAATATCCACTTCCAGGGCTCCGCGCGCCTTCGCTTCCAACAGCCGATTCTCCACCGCATAGCATGCCAAAGGGCCGGCGGCGCTCCCGGTTGCCGGATCTTCAGGAATCCCGAGCAGAGGGCCAAGCATCCTGCACCTTATCTCCCCCTTGTAAACCGCGAAGGGCAAAACCCCTTCCGCGCCGGTAGCTTTCGCCGCTTCCCTGTTCACACCTATATTCACCTTCGCCTTTTTCAGCGCAGTGAAAGACGAAAGGGGAATTATGATATACGGCAGACCGGTGGAGACCGCAGTGGCAGGCCCCGCAATATCGCTCTCCTTCAACGTCAACAGCGACGCGCTCATCCCCCCGCCTATGCTCTCGCCAAACTTCGGCTCCCCCTGATCCATGCTGATGAATCCGTCATCGAAAAGTTTCAACGGGATATACCTGTCGTGCACCTGCTGAATGTAGGTCTTCTTTTTTTTCAGATGTCCCGCGCGCAACAAAGTAAACAGCGAGCCTATCGTGGGATGCCCGGCAAACGGAAGCTCCTTCTCCGGCGTGAAGATCCTTATAGCGTAGTCTGCCCCATCCTTCACCTCTACCCTGAAAACCGTTTCGGACAGCCCGATGCGCCGCGCAAGCTCCTGCATTTGCGGAGTTTCAAGATGCGTCGGCTCATCAAACACCGCGAGAGGGTTTCCACCCTTCCCATTGCGGGTGAATACATTCACAAGCTCATAGCTGAAAATTTTCAAATCATGGCTCCTCGATATCCCTGGACATTCAATAAAACTATCCGCTCACCAGTAATTGGCCGATAGGAGCGGGGACAGGATAATAGTAACCGCTTTATTCTGGAAATACATGAGTAATGAAAATACCGGAAAAGACCGAAGCCTGCCGGAGTTCTCCCGGCGCTCGGCTTTTAATGGATACGGCAAGCCGTGGCCCCGGAAAAAAGGGTCTTCACCCTTTCCGGGCTTTAACTGAGAGCAGTTCCGCTATTGTCGCGGAGATCAGAAATCAAACTGTCCGCGCAATCCGAATACGGTAATACTCGCAGCGTCGGCCCTCGGCATATTGCTTATCATCTGGATATCGGGGGTAATCCCGATCTTTTCCTTGACCTGCCAGTGGTAGAAAATTTCGATGGCTGTCTGACCGGTATATGGCTCTCCGGTGGCGTCCAGCATCACGCTACCGTTCGTTTTATCGTTGCTGGTTAGCGAACCGTAGGCGAAGCCGAATGAATCGTCATCCATCCCCCAGATGCCACCTTCGACAAGAATGCCGAACGTCATAGCGCTTACCGCGCCGTTTTGATCAATCGCCTTGTCCTGCGAGCCGTAGCGTATGGAGAGGCCGACACCTTCCATGATGTACTGGTCGATGCTCACGCCGAAACCGGTATTTACAGCCCTGCTTCCATCGGCGGTTTTTGTTGCAGGGAGAAGCATATCAATAGTTGCGGCCGGATCGCCTGGATCAACAACGGTCTGCGTTCGTAGCGTGTCGTCCATTATGTAGTAGACGCGGTAGTTCCCCTCCTTGCCGAAGAGGTTCGGCTTCAGGTTCAGCTGTACGACCTGGAAAAGGTTTGACCCGAAATCTTCCCACTTGGAGTTACCAAGCACATACGAAACTTCAAGGAGATCAACCGGCGCGAAGAAGAACCTCATCCCGGGCGAATAGTACCACTCAAGCTCCGGGTAGAGGGTGCCGGTGAGCCTGCAAAATATTCCGTTCATGAACTGCGCCGTTTCGTCCCCGGCAAAATTGTTCTCGTCATACAGCGAGTGGAGATCCATTTTGCCCAGATCGAAAACGAATTTGCCGTCAAAGAACGAGCCTTCGTAGAACGCCTGCGCAACGGTGACAACCTGAGCGCCATCCATATTTGAATTTGCAGGGTCGTAATTAGGGCCCAAAGCGCCGTCCGGGAGCGCCGCGCCGATTCCTTCACCTTCGCCCGATTCAAGCGCTACGGAAACGGTATGCCCCGGCTCAAGCTCTGCATCAATACCGATGTCGAGAGAGAAAGAGTAATTGGTGCCATCGCTCGTTCCGGTGACCGTGTCGCTGTTTCCAGATGTTCCCTGCATGCCTGATGTGATCCCGCCCGAAAGTTCAATCGTATCGAACCATGAACCTTCGCTTTTATTAAGGACCTTCAATTCTTCGTTTGAGACGATCCCCTTTTTGTTTAGTATCTCCAAGAGTGTGGAAGAACTTTCTTCGCCCCCCTCATCATCGGCGGAATAAGTCAAGCCGGGAAATATGAGTGAAAAAGCGATCAAACAGGAAAGTATTAATAAAGATTTTCTATTCATTCCAATCTCCAAATTTACAAAGAATAAAGGCCCCCATGCCGCTCACCTCACGAAGCATCTTTATGACCCTACGCCAAATGAGCGATATCCACTACCTCGAGTATCGTACCAGATTAAGAAATAGATGCAAATTCCGATGAGTATATACAGGACATAGTGGAAAACGGATGTACCCCCCGGCTTTTGTGTCGAATCGTGGCTGTTTTTTCATTATATTACAGGCTATGGACAATTAATTCATATAGATAACGAAGGGAGCTCGATTAGACATGAAGCTGGATGTATGTCATGGTAGAATTAAATTCGGTTTCCCCAAGGACCGGGGGGGCATAGTGGAAACAGGAAAACCGCCATCCCAAAATAGGAGGAGCTGATGATTAAACCATGCCGAAGGCATATCCATATCTTATGCGCTATTCCACTTATCTTTGCCTTATCAGCCTGCAGCAACGATGAACTAAAAAAGGAATTTAATTCAAAAATAAATTCCGTCGACAGAAAAGCTGACAGCAATGAAAAAACCATGAAAGAGATGCAGAGAACCATAGAATCCCTTCAGGCGGAGATAAGAACCGCGAACGCCAAGATCAAGGATCTCGAAGGGGAAATTGAAAACATCGACTCAAAGATAGCCAACAAGTCCGACGCACCGGCACCGACATACGGTGAAAATGACAATTCCATAAGCAGCCTGAAAAACCGGGTCGATGCGATAGACTCAAACGTGATCGCCATGCAGGCCGATGTAGCATCGACGAAAGAGAGTGTTGCTTCCGCGAATGACAACGTAATCCAGGTAACGGAAAGCATACTTGCGCTGAAAACGGAAATTTCCGGCACATCCGGCACTATCAGCCAGCTTCAAAATGATATGAAAACCGCAAGGGCCAATGACAGGAGAATGGGGAGGACGCTCGAGGCTATAAAGCAAAACAGCGTACTCGAACTGGATGGCAAACTGAAACTGGCCACCGTGAACGGTTATCCGACTGCGCTGTTCAACGGATTGAACGTGCAGATAATAAACGGCAAGAACCAGACGACCGTAAACGGTCTTGGCAACCTGATAATCGGATACAATGAAGCGAGAACCAGCGGGAATCCGGTCTGCTCCGACGGCAACTACAACAAAAAGGAGTGTGTAGCCAAAGGTGGGAAATGGGGGCTCAACCATAAAAACGGATCACACAACCTTGTAGGCGGGAACCATAACAGCTACTCGCAGTACGGAGGGGCTCTCTTCCGTACTCAGAATTATTCCAACCTCCCTTACCTGAACGGTTTTTAAAAAGTTTAATTTAAAAACAAAAAGCCCGGCCGATACAGATCGGCCGGGCTTTTTTATTTTATTGCCTAAACAGAGCCTGTTACTTCCGCTCCTATTGCGGAGGGGGCGAATTGAACTGGCACCCGCCCGAAGTTGTAGCAACATACAGCTTGATCGCCGCGTTGGATTGCTCCTTCTGCGCCGCGATATCGAAATCCCAACAGCCAACAGTCACCGGTGTACCGCCAGAAGTAAGCGATTCGTCAAGAACATCTCCCGGTATTACGATAGTGTAGTAGTTATCGACAATAGCTTTTGATGTAGTGCTTTTCGTCGATGTGCTTACATGGTCAAGCAGAATGGAGAAGTCTGAATTTTGCACCTCCCATGCAAACGCGCCATTCTTCCAGTTACCATCGGTAACAGGGCTCCCATCATGCTTCAGGAAAATGTTCTGCTGAAAATTCTTGCCGGGTACGGTTGTCGCATCTATCGGATCCGGCCCCTGTGCGATGGTGACCGTGCCCGAGATGTTCCAGCTTGAAGCATCCGCTTGGTGTACCTGCTGGAAGGTCGATGCGTCATGCGGAAATACTTCGAACTTGAAATGATTGATAGCATCCTCCCAAAGGAAGTCGCCGTTTTCATCGGCAGGGGGTGAATATTTCAGCCAGAGGTCGTTGCCTGTGGCGTGGATGATAGGTTTATCTATCGTTCCGTTTTCAGTTCCGCTAACAATGTCCACTAACGTGTAATCTGTTTTGCTCGTTGGAGTACCGTCCTTGAAGGCGACCAGTTTCGGAATATCCTTGAACCCGAAAGATACGCTCCATACCACGGTCTCGGTGGTGCCGTCGCTGTATGTAATATCGAAGAAGAGCGTGTCGCCAGTTGAGATAGGCTCACCCGGCCAGAGATTGAGACTGCAACCGGTTCCTGAGCAATTCAACCCGTACGAACCCCCTGCCGTGCTCGACCAGAGATCCGCGTTGGCATAATTCTCCTGTGGCTTTGTGACCTTCGCTGTCGTTCTCCAGCTTGCGCCTGCGGAGCATACGGCGGAAGATATCGTCTTCCCGGAAACTGGCATCATGGTCAATCCGATAACAAGCGCCGAGCCAATGGTTGCGCTCTTCTCCGCGACGGTCCCGTTATACATTTTCACAACGTCCTGCGTATTCCCGATCTTCAGATTCACGATCGTCCCGATCCCCTGAACACCGCTCGATGAAGGTACCCCTTCGCTACCGCGGTCCTTTTCCGTGCTGTCAAGATCGTCCGGTGTGCCGGAGCCGTTGTTGTCAGCATCGAAAATATTCGGAACGCCATCATGGTCAATATCAAGAGAGCCGGTATCTTTGCTTCCGCTAAGTATCGCATCCGCACCCTTCCCCCCTGCCAGCTGCCCTACAGGCGCGCCTGAAGTGTTTGCCCTGGCGTATTCGGTTGCGTCGACTACTACATCGGTCGCATCGGTAACGATCGCCCCGGCAGTCATATCGGCGGGGATAGAGATGGTTCCAAGCCCCTGCCCGGCGGAAGTCAGACCGGTTGAAATTTTTCCGCCTGATGCTGAAGATGTCGTAAGCGGTCCGAGATACTTGCCGCTGTTATCAAGTATCTGCAACGTGTAGTCGGCTGATGAGGAGGGGAGGCCGCTTATCGTAAAAGAGCCGTCAGCGCCTGTCGTCGCCTTGTAAACCTGATTCGTACTGCTGTTTACAGCCGCGACAATATAGTTGGATGCGGCGCTGAAAGCAGCCATGCGCGCTGAACCGCCATCTTCGCCCGGCTTCGTCAATCCATCGCCGACGGATAACGATTCCGCCTTTACCGTGCCGGAAAATGACCCAACTGAATTTGTGCCCGACGGCAAATCGGTGTTCACTGTCCCGGTAGTTTCGGTTTTTCCGCTTCCACATCCAGGCGAAAAGGAAAGCGCCGCGACGGCAATAAATAAAATCGAAAATAAGATCAGCTGTTTCTTCATTTTTCCTCCAGAATATATCTGTCGTTAAAAAAGTGCGCATAGCGCGAATTTTTTCTGCCTAGATTCTTGTTAAATTATAAAACAATATTTTCGTAAGGATGACCCGCAATCTATATTCCATTAAATATATTTTAGTAGCCGGTTTTCGGTGGAATAAATCGTGACTTCTTTTGCCTCGACATGATTCAAACCGCGCATATATTTACGCGGTCAAAGGGTGAACAGAATGAAAATTTGTAAAGGTCTATCTAGGAAACGCGGGAAAGAGAATCGAAAATGACCTTGCCATCATGGTTCCCAAGTATCGATTCCGAGCATCTTTCTGGATGCGGCATGAGGCCGAAGATGTTCCCCTCCTTGTTGCAAATTCCGGCGATGTTAGCGACTGATCCGTTCGGATTCGACTCCGGGGTCACCACCCCTTCGGAATTGCAGTACCGCAAAACTACCTGCCTGTTGGACTCCAGCCTTTCAAGTTCTGCCTCATCGCAGAAATAGTTGCCGTCATGGTGGGCTATCGGAATTTTCAGAACGGATCCTTTTTTCACGCCGGAGAGGGCCGGTATCCCATCCCTTTCGACCCTTACATAAACATCCTTGCAGATGAATTTCAGGGAGCTGTTGCATATGAGAGCGCCGGCAAAAGACCGCTTTCGACAAGAACCTGAAAACCGTTGCATATTCCAAGGACCATTCCACCTTTTCGGGCAAAATCGGTAACCGATTTCATGATAGGAGAAAATCTCGCAATTGAACCGCACCGGAGATAATCCCCATAGGAGAATCCTCCCGGCAGAACGACAACATCCACACCCTCCAGCGAAGACTCCTTGTGCCATATCTCCCTTACAGGAGCCTTTACAACATTTTTCAGAACATGAACCGTGTCCTGCTCACAGTTGGAGCCGGGAAAGACTATAACACCGAAACTCTTTTTGGCCTTTGTCTCAAGAGCGGCGGTCATGTTTTATCTTGTCCTTCATATCAGGGGGTATCTCGTGTCGCCCCTCATTGGTTAATTTTGTGATCGCGGTGAGGTCTGCCACTTTTCCGCTCGCATCCTTGAGCCGTAAGCTGAGGTGGAGGGCGATGTTCCGCATCATCTGTATGCCGATCTCCGGGTGGTTCCTGAGTATTTCCTCGAAGTTCTGCCGGGAGAGCTGAAGGAGTTCGGTATCCTCCACGGCAACGATAGTGGCTGAGCGAACCGCATCGGGTTCCAGTAGCGACATCTCGCCGATGGTAACCCCTTTTCGGTAAACAGAGAGCACCGATTTTTTGCCGCCTGCTCCCCTTTTCTGTATTTCCACCCGTCCGCTGATGATGTAGTAGAGGCTTCCCCCTTTATCCCCTTCCTTGAACAGCGCTTTCCCCTGTCCGCAAAAGGCGTAATTTATGAATTCGGCCAGTGTTTCACGCTGGGTGCCTGTCAACTGGTCAAACACGGGAACTTCGTTCATCAGGATCTTTAGTGATTCTCTGTCTAACAAAACGACCTGCTCACCTATATGACTTTGACATCAAAATTTTCAGTAACCGGATTGCTGAGCAGTTTTTCACACATCTCCTCAACCGATTTTTTTGCCGACTCGGAATCTTTGGCATCAAGCTCAAGCTCGATATATTTTCCAACCCTGACGTTCTTTATGGAACTAAAACCGAGTGAAGCGAGCGAATGCTCAACCGCTTTTCCCTGCGGATCCAGTATGCCGCCCCTTAACGTAACCCTTACCTGAGCCTTCATTCTTCCATTACCTTTCCGAGAACTTCCCTGTACGATTCCTCGACATCACCGAGGTCGAACCTGAAGCGGTCCTTATCGAGCTTCTTTCCGGTTTTGCTGTCCCACAGGCGGCATGTATCGGGCGATATCTCATCTGCCAGTATCACTTCGTTATGATACCTGCCGAACTCCAGCTTGAAATCGATAAGGTCCAATCCGTGATCTTTGAAAAAATTTATCAGAAGTGAATTTATCTTTCTAGCCTCGGCGCTGATGATATCTATCTCCTTCTCATCCCCCAGGCCGAAAGCGGTAACATAATCAGTGTTTATCATCGGGTCGTCCAGCGCGTCATCCTTGTAATAGAACTCAAGTATCGGGTGTTTCAGCTCGGTTCCTTCAGGCTTTCCCATCTTTTTAGCCAGTGACCCGGCGACCCGGTTGCGCATCACCACTTCGACCGGGATTATGGTGACCTTCTTTACGAGTTGTTCCCTATCGGAGAGCTTCTTCACGAGATGGGTTTTTACTCCATTGCTGGCGAGAAACTCGAATATTCTGGAAGAGAGGGTGTTGTTTATTACCCCTTTATCGGCGATGCTCCCCTTTTTTTTCGCGTTGAAAGCGGAGGCATCATCCTTGAAATATTGAATGTACAGGTCGGAATCGGAAGTCGCGTAGATTATCTTTGCCTTACCTTCGTAAAGCGCTTCGCCTTTTTCGGGAATTGAAATACTCATAATTTTATTTTTCCTAATGTTTATATTATCAGCATATGGTCAGTTGGAAAAAACCCTTCGAAAAATATCGTCAACCTTCCTCAAATAGTAATTCAGGTCGAACAGTTCTTCAATCTTTTCCTTTTCAAGCCTCATGGAAATCGCTTTGTCGGCAATAACCAGGTCGCGGAAAGGCTTTTCCTCTTCCCATGCCCGCATCGCCTGTTTTTGAACCATCGCGTACGCCTCCTCGCGCGTTATCCCGGTTTCGATCAGCGCCAAAAGGAGCCTTTGCGAGTAGAAAAGGCCGAATGAACGCCCGATATTCCTCATCATCCTTTCGGGATAGACGAGGAGGTTTTCCATTATCCGTGCGGTTTTATCGAGCATATAATCGACCAGCATCGTTGAATCGGGAATTATCACCCTCTCCACCGATGAATGGCTGATATCCCTTTCGTGCCACAAAGCCACGTTTTCCAGCCCCGCCTGCGCGTTCCCCCTTACTACCCTGGCAAGGCCGCAGATCTGTTCGCAGTTAACCGGGTTTCTCTTGTGCGGCATGGCAGAGGAGCCTTTCTGCCCCTTGGCGAAAAACTCTTCGGCTTCCAGCACTTCCGTCCTCTGAAGATGCCGTATCTCGAGGGCGATATTGTCCATGCTTGAAGCTATGATGGCCATAGTCGCCAGGTACTCCGCGTGGCGGTCGCGCTGAATTATCTGCGTCGATATCTCCGCCGGTTTCAGCCCCATCTTTTCGCAGACATACTTCTCTATGTCCTGGCTGAGGTGGGCATGGGTGCCTACCGCGCCGGAGATGAGGCCCACCGAGATATTCTCGATAGCGGCCGCAAGCCTCTTCCTGTTCCTCTTCATCTCCTGGTAGAAAAGGGCCATCTTCAGGCCGAAAGTTGTCGGTTCCGCGTGTACCCCGTGTGTCCGCCCCATGCATGGAACATCCTTATACTCGTATGCCTTCGCCTTGAGAACATCCATAAGCCTGTCGATCTTTTTAATTATTATCTCCCCGGCCTCCTTGCACAGGTAGCAAAGCGCCGTGTCTACAACATCGGATGAGGTCAGCCCCATATGGATAAACCTTGAATCGGGGCCTACATATTCGGCCACACTCGTAAGAAAGGCTATTACGTCGTGCCGTGTCTCCTTTTCTATCTCGTCAATACGGGCAATATCAAAATTCGATCTTTCCTGTATAACTTTCAGCGACTCTTTTGGGATATTCCCCAGATCCGCGTGCGCCTCGCAGGCGAGAACCTCTATTTTCAGCCATACCCTGAACTTGTTTTCCAAAGACCAGAGCTCTCTCATCTCCTTTAGCGAATATCTTTCTATCATCCCTTAAACCTCAAAAACCGTTCCTGGTATATCCTGCGACGCAAGCTCGTACTTTACATCAGTTCCGGCAAAGATGCCCCTGGCGATTTCCTCCACATGCTCAGGCTGATTATTCGTCCTGCTGATGTGGGCGAATATCACAGACGAAAGTCCGTTCCCCATCGCATGCCCCAGAAGTTCCGCGCACTGCTCGTTCGAAAGATGCCCTTCGTTGCCGGCTATCCTTCTTTTCAGAAACGCCGGATACGGCCCGTTGGCCAGCATCGCCGGGTTATGGTTCGCTTCGACTACCGCCAGGTTCGCCTTCCTCAGTTTTTCCACCACGCGCGTCGTGACGCATCCGATATCTGTCACATTCACCGCGCTTCTGCCGTTCGATTCCAGGAGAAAGCCGACAGGCTCGGCAACATCGTGAGGGATTGGGAACGGATTCACCTCTATATCGCCGACGGAAAAGTTCACTTCCGGCCTGAAGGTCTTGATCCTTCCGCACCTTTTAAACCGCGCCGATACATTGTTCGCGGTCCCTGCTGTCATATAGACCGGTATCGAATATTTTTTTGAGAGTATCTCCGCGCCCCGCATGTGATCCGAATGCTCGTGGGTTATCAGGAAAGCGTCGAGACGTGACGGGTCGAAACCGATTGCGTCAAAGCGCTTCTCCATCGTGCGGGCGACGAATCCGACGTCCACAAGCAGGGCCGTCGTGTCCGTATAGACCAGCGTCGCGTTCCCTTCGCTGCCGCTCCCAAGCACGCATAATTTCATTCCGCTCCCCGTCACCCTGCATGTTCCATCAGGTGGTAAAGGAGCGGGATCATTATTTCATGATGTCCGGTGATGTTGTAACCCTTCCCGCCGTTCTGCACAGGGCGATGAACCACGTTTACCGCCGGGCGGTAGTGGGAGGTCATATCCATGTTCACCGAGTAGAAATTCTCCACGCAGTCGCCGAGGTTGCGCGCCGCACTAAGCGCCTTTATGAAAACCTCCGGCAGGATAACGGCCGAGCCGATATTGAAATATATCCCGCCGTCATTAAGCGTCTTCAGCTGTGCCGTGAATATCTTGAAATCCTCGAAACTCTTTTCCCCTATCAGCGCGCCGTCCGATTCCGGATGTATATGCGTGATCTCGCACCCTATCGCGGCGTGAACCGTCGCCGGTATGCCGAGCCTCGCGGCGTTGGCGAGTATCGATTCATCCGCCCAATCCATTTCACTGTCGAGTATCCACTGGCCTATGGACTGACCGAAGCCGTAGCCGGGAT
This sequence comes from Nitrospinota bacterium, assembly GCA_029881495.1. Classification (NCBI taxonomy): domain Bacteria; kingdom Pseudomonadati; phylum Nitrospinota; species Nitrospinota bacterium. Next base: position 58,369 of record JAOUMJ010000001.1, read on the forward strand.
ATTTTTTAAGGGCTTTCATCGTTTCGGAGGCGGTCTCCTCTACCATGCCGAAGCGGCCGGACTTTACCTCCTCCTCGACATCTTCGGAAGTCTCGCCGATCATCGCGATCTCGAGATCGTGCACCGGCCCGGCGCCGTTCATCGCTATCCCGGTGATCCGCCCCTGCTTCATCCAGTCGATGATTATCGGTGAACATCCGGTTTTGATGACATGCGCCCCCATGGCGACTATCACGCCGCGCCCCTTCTCGCGCGCTTCGTGGAACCGAAGCGCTATCTCTTTCAGGTCTATCGCCTTGAGCTGTGCCGGAAGGAGGTCGAGGATGTTTTTGGAGCTTTTGTATTTATCTACGAGAGCGAATTCATTCACGGAGACCTTGTTTGTCCGCTCGCTTATCGGGTAGTTCTTTATCTTGCTGAAATCAGCTCTCTCAAAATCCGCCATCTATCCCTCTCATGCCTCCAGTTTATCAGGATAGAAATATCAGATGGAACGCCTTTAAGCAACGTGATTAAATTCCTGCTAGGCTGTGTTGAGGACTTTTTCGAGCTGGGCGAGATGCTGTTTTATTACCTCCTCGCCGGGGAAGAGTTTTGCCGCCTCGGTGAGACGTTTGTGCGCCTCTTTCAGCTTTTTCAGATTAAGAAGGAAATCCACAACGACATACTCGCTCATGATATCCGGGGGGAGGTCCTCTATCCTGTTCACCATAAATTCAATGGCGGCCTCCCCTTTGCCGTCAGCATACATCGCCTCGGCGACCTCTCTGGCGCGGGCATGAATAAATTCGTTCCGGCGTATCAGGAATGTTCCGTACTGCCCGATCTTCGGAAAATTAAGGAGCTCTTTCGCTATCGAGTAGTGCTCCAGTTCCTCCAGTTTCCAGAAAGATTTATGCTCTTCGTGCGGATTGCCGTAGATGGGGGGCTGTGTCCAGTTCTCGCCGAGCGGAACCGAGACTATCATGTAGGCTGAAGAGTGATCGGCCATCTTGTCGAGCATCATCCACCCATCCTCCTTTTCAAAATGCTCAAGAACGTCGCCGATGTAGACCATATCGTACTTGCCAAGACCATCTATCACTTCCAGCGCATTGCCGATATATATGTCGTTGTAGATCGCTTTTTGGTGTTCCTGGATGTAATCGGGGAATATCTCTATCCCGTCGATCTTCACTTTCCAATCTTTTCTGTGATACTTCTCGCCGAGCATTACATCGAGGAGGTCGCGCGCGATGAATCCTATCTTGCCGTTCCCGAGCCCGACGTCCAAAAACGATTTCGGCCTCGCCTCCTGAAGATACGCGCAGACGGTGTTTATATGTGAATAAGTGCTTGTAGGCATTCGTCTCCTTTAATAATTATTGGTACAGCCATTGTATTGCGGGGGAAATGGCAACACAACATCGAGCGAAGATTATTTTTTCATCTCGCGCGTAAGCCAGAGTTCCTCCATGCGGTACATGTGGACATGGTCGTGCAACAGAACATGCCTCACCATGATGAGGAGCGTGTATTCGAGGTATTCCGGATGCTCCGCTTTTTTCTTCCACGCCTTCGCGGGGGCGCTCCTTATCACATCTATAAACTCCTTGCGCAATGCCGAAAACTTTTCGAGCGTTTCCGCAAGATCCATTTTCAGAAGCTCGTCCGGCGGGGTGCTTTTCCCCGGAAAGTAGGGGACGAATTTCGGAGCCTCCTCCTCGATGAATTTCCTCGCTCTTTCGGTAAGCATCGGCTGAACCTTCACAATGTGGCAGGCATGCTCGTGTATCGACCACTTCCCCTCGATCCTCCTCTCGGTAAGCCGCCATGACGGCTCCCTGGGGATTGAATCTATCATCTCCCTTAAAATGACCGGCGTCTTTTCCAGACAGGACAACAGCTCATCGACAATCATCTTTTGCTCCTTATGAATCGGACTATTTTTTCAATCTGCCTATTGTTTTTTCGTCTGTCAGCTCCCTCATCGCATCGGCGACTATCCACCTGGCGGAGGGGGAATCTATCTCCCGAAGTTCCCTGCAAAAGGCGACCGTCCTTTTGTTCAGGGCCCTGTTTCTCTTCCCTATCTGACGGATGGCCCAGTTCACCGCCTTCTTAACAAAGTTGCGTTCATCCGTCACCCCTTTTTTTATAAAGGGAAAAAACCTGATAAAGACCGCATCGTCCGCTTTTTTATCGCATACCGCAAGCCGCGCCATGAGGACGTATCCCGCCCGCTTTACGAACTCCTCATCGCGCTTGTGCCATTCGACAGCTTTCTTGTAGGCAAAAGGGGTCTTCTCGAAAAGGTTCAATATCACCTGATCGCAGAGGTCCCACGAGTTAAACTCGACCACCCACTCTTCCATCTGCCGTTCGGTAACGCTCTTCGGATCGTCCACCATCCCGGCAAGTATCCTTGCTTCATGATAGCCAGATCTCCATAGCCTGTCCGCAAGGGCTCTGTCCTTCCCTATCTCTTTCGCCAGTGCCCTCATGACAGGTATCCGTACTCCGAACGCCTTTTCAGCATTGATGCCGAAACGGGCCATCCCCTGCCGGTCCTTTTCGGAGCCGCTCTTTTCGAGACGAGCCAGAACTTCGTTTAAATCCAATACGCACCCCAATCGATCAATTGCACGCAACCTGCTCACAATTATATTCTCAAACTGCAGATAACAGAAAAAAGCAGACCGCAGCCGTATCGACTGTATTAATACGCATACCATACTGTATAATGCAAGCCGGTGGACGCAATAGGGTCATGCAATATTTCAATAAATAACATCGGCAGGGGGACGACGTGATAAATGGGGTAAAGATATTTTTCCAGTGGGTGATTGCCCTCGCCATACTTGGCGCCATCTCATGGGGACTCTACCTGGCGGCGCTCCGCGGGGCCGACATCTACAACCGGCTCGACATTACCCTTTCGCACGATACGACAGCTATAATCGCAACGACGCTTTCCGCTCTGATGATGCTTCTTCTCTCCAAAAGGAGGGGCCTGAGGATAATTTCAAAAAACAGAACCCTTAAACAAAAATCACGCGCCTACGAAGAACTGATAGAAAAACTTTCAGCATCGGTTGTTCATACGGAAGAAGGGGTGCAGATATCCGGAGAGAATATTGAAAACGCCATCGGCTCGCTCTCCGGTAAAATGATAGCCCTTGCGTCCAGGGATGTTATCGCCGCCCTGCATGAACTGACATACTCGCTGGGTGAAAAAAATGAAACAACTACCGAAGTCTCATCCCTGTTTGAAAATCTTTTTCACGCCATCAGGAAGGATCTGGGCCATTCAGGATTTCCGGCTGACGGAGAAAAACTCCTCTCCCTTTTCCTGCTAGGCGCAAGAACCGATTCGCAACCTCTCCCTTAGCGCAGAACCTTTTCATACTTGCGCTCCGACAGGCTCTCCCCCGGTCTTTTCCTGAACCGGAATACGAAACAGGAACTCCTGCACCCCTTTCACCTTACCCGAGGCAAGAAGCGATGATACATCTATCGACAGCGAGCTGTTGCCGACTGGTCTCGTTTTACCCGGAAACTTTTTAACCGCCGCCTCAGCAACATCGGAAGCCGAAGCGGACGAGCCTGGAAATGCCAGAGTGAGCGCGCTCCCTTTTAGCGAGAGTTTTGAAATGCCGAGCCTTGAACCTGCAATTCGAAGGAGCATCGCATCGAAAAGTTTTTGCGCCTTTTCCGGCGGTTGTCCATACCTGTCGGTTATCTCGCCTGTTATCTGCTCCAGCTCTTCCGGGCTTTCGCACCGGTATAGCCTGTTGTAAAAATCCATCCTCTGATCAAGCGCAGGGATGTAGCTCTCCTCTATCTTTCCGGCAAATTCAAGATCAAGCTCCGTTTCAACTTTGGAGGAGGCCTTGCCGGTTCTTATCTCCTCGACCGCTTCGGAGAGCATCCGGCAGTATGTCTCGAACCCGACAGCCGACACCTGCCCCGACTGCTGTGAACCAAGAAGATTACCTGTCCCCCTTATCTCCATATCGCGCGACGCGAGCTTGAATCCCGATCCGAGTTCGGAGAGCTCTTCAATCGCTTTTATCCTTTTCCTCGCGATAGGGGTTAGGGAATCGGGAACCAACAGATAAGCGTAGGCGCGATGCTTGTCCCTCCCGACCCTTCCGCGTAGCTGATATAGCTGAGCCAGTCCGAACTTGTCGGCCCTGTTCACGATTATGGTGTTCGCGTTTGGAATATCGAGTCCCGATTCGATAATCGTCGTGCAGAGGAGGATATCCACCCTGTGATGGACAAAAGCCTCCATCGCCTTTTCCAGGTCCGCGCTGTTCATCTGCCCGTGCGCCACCATTATCCGAGCGTTAGGGACAATGCTTTTCAGATGACTCCCCGCGCCATGGATGGTCTCTACGGAGTTATGGACGAAGAATATCTGCCCCCCCCTGCTTAGCTCCCTGTTAACCGCTTCCTTTATGACCTCGTCCCCTTTACGCCTAATCAATGTTTTTATCGACAGCCTGTTCGGAGGCGGGGTGTTGATGATGCTTATGTCCCTTATCCCCGAAATGGACATATGAAGTGTGCGCGGGATCGGCGTTGCGGTAAGGGTAAGGACGTCGACTGTCGCGCGGAGTTTTTTCAGCTTCTCCTTGTGCGCCACGCCGAACCTCTGCTCCTCGTCGATGATTATCAGCCCGAGGTCGCCGAATACTATATCTTTCTGCAAAATCCTGTGGGTGCCGATAACGACGTCAACCTTGCCGTTCCGTATCTTCTCTATCGTCTCTTTCTGCTGTTGCGGCGTCACGTACCGGCTCAGCATTTCTACCGTGATCCCGAACTTCGACATCCTCCGGGAAAAATTTTCCCAATGCTGCCTAGCCAGAAGTGTCGTTGGAGCGAGTATCGCCGTCTGTTTGCCGTCCAGCGAAGCGGCGAACGCCGCGCGCATCGCAATTTCCGTTTTACCGTAGCCGACATCGCCGCATACCAGCCTGTCCATCGGCTTGTCCGATGCCATGTCTCGCAAAACATCGTCGATAGCCGACGCCTGGTCGTCCGTTTCGCTGTACTCGAACGAATCGGCAAATTCGCTGTTCAGGACGTTGTCGGTAGAGAATCTGTATCCGGTACCGGTCTGACGCTTGGCGTATATTTCGAGGAGCTCCCCCGCCATTTCGAATATTCCTTTTCTTACCTTCTCGCGGGTCTTCTGCCAGGTCTTCCCCCCCATGCGGTCGAGCGCTGGCCTTGCTCCGCCGCCGCCTGAATATTTCTCCACAAGATACACGGAAGAGAGCGGGAGGAAGAGGAGCTGGCTCTCCGCGTACTCCAGCTCAAGATACTCGTCGCTCTCATCTTTCGCCCCGACGCTAACATTGCGGATACCGTTATAGACCCCTATCCCGTGGTCTCGATGGACAACGTAATCCCCCGGCGCGATATCCGAAAAGGCTGAAGAGAAAACCGCTTCCCGCCTCTGCGCGCGTTTTTTACCGGCAAGCCGGCTTCGCCCGAAAATCTCCTCTTCGGTCGTAAGCGAAAGTTTCAGCCTTTCGGAAACAAACCCGGAAGAGAACCGGCCGTCTACAGTAACCATTATTCGCGGCGCGTTATCGCCCCCTGAAAGAGACGTAGAGACCAGCCCGTCAATATCGCCTGCCGATATCCTTAAAATGCCGACCTCTTCCCCCGCCATGAATTTCTCGACCCGCTCAATGGAACCTTCGGCACGAACCACAATAAGTGTCGAGACCCCCTTTTTGGCAAGCTCCAGCGCGTCGAATACAAACCTGTTGAACGAGCCGTGATACCTGTCGGAGTCCCTTGCGGGTATGGAGAGGCATTTCTCACTCTCTTCAAAAGCCGATATCTCGTAAAACTCCGCAACCTTTGATTCATTTAGAATTTTAGAAATTTCATTTTCGTCGGCGTAAAGCTCCGCGGGTGACGGAAAAAAGTCGCCTCTCTTTATCGCTTCGGCATAACCGGTTTCAATTTCCGCGAGAAAAAGCTCTCTCCTCTCGTCGCACCTCTCCGGCTCACATACGAGCACATCGTAATCATCAGGCAGGAATCGTATCGGCGACGGCGACTCCCTGTAAAAATATGGGAGGTAGAGTTCCATCGCCGGGAAGAACTCCCTTGCCGCGAACTTCTGTTTTACATCGGCGAGGTTTGCGGAGTGCCGCTCCTCCAGGGTGTTAAGGTTTTTCATCAGCCAATCGATGTCGATAGTGCCGTACGGGGTCTCCTTCAATGGTGGTATTTCAACGGAGTTCTGCCATTCAATGGAGCGCTGTGTATCGAGATCAAAGCTCCTTATGGAGTCCACCTCGTCGCCGAAAAGCTCTATGCGAAACGGATGTTGCGAAGATGGGGGAAAGATATCGAGGATTCCCCCTCGAAAGGCAAAGCACCCCGCTTCGTCTACAGGGTCGTTAAAAAAATATCCAGCGGAGACGAGGAAGCTTTTCAACCTGTCGACATCCACCTCCTCCCCCTTTTTTATAGTAAAGGAGCCAGAACCGGCAACCTCCGTCGGCGGACATTTCTGCATCAAGGAAGCAATTGTCGTAACGCAGATCACGGGGGCCGATCCGTTCTTTGCTTCAAGCAGACGCTGCAGGGCATTGCGTCTGGCGGAGGCGATGTCGACATGCGGGGATAATGGCTCGTATGGGAGTATCTCCCATTGGGGGAGATAGATCACCCCTTCGCCTCTCCCTAGAAAAAAGGAGATATCATTCGCGATCCTTTCGGCCTCTCCATTGTCCGAAGTAAGAATGAGAGAGCTTCTGGATGACTTGCTGAACATACCGGCAATGACAAGAGCCTGCGCCGAAGCGGTCAAGCCCTGCATACGGAAAGCGTCGCCTTTTATAAACCGGCTGAACGGAAGATTGAAAATCATTTTATGATTCTAACAGCATCGGAAGGTCAGCATATAGAAGACGCAAAGCAGAAGTTTTCAGAAACAGCCGTCCGCCTCAATAAGGATATCGTATAAGGCCGTTCTATTTCGCGCTCCGCAGAGCTTCCATAACCGGCCTTTCAGACCAAACAGGCTTCCTACCGCTCTTCAAAATACTTCGTGAAGTAATTCGTTGCGGATGCCAGACTGAATACAAGCGCGATAAGAAGGCAGATCATACCAGCGGTCTGGAAATGAATGATGCCGAGATCCCATTGCAACAGCAGCAGTTCCATGGCCGCTATCTCAAACCCTGTCTTGAATTTCCCGAGCCTGTCCGCCGCGATGATCTTGTTTTCCGAAGCCGCCATAAGCCTTACGCCTGTTACCGCAAACTCCCTTGCGATCATGATGGTAGCAAGCCACGCTGGCACGCGGCCAAGCGCCACCATTGGTATCAGCGCCGAAAGTATCAGCACCTTATCCGCAATCGGGTCAAGCAGTTTGCCTATCGCCGTAACGGAGCCGGTGGTCCTGGCAAGGTGCCCGTCAAGGTAGTCGGTGATCGCTCCCGCGCCGAAAACCAGCGCCGCCAGAAATGAAAAGAACGGTGTGGGGGACATAAGAAGAACAACAATCACAGGCACCACGCCTATCCGAAAAAGCGTCAACCTCGTCGGTAGATTTATCCTCCTCAAATTTTTCCTGCCTCCTTTTATGTGTTAATTGTCTGAAACAAATATCGGCGTGTCCGTTATATGCAGTACGCCTTCATCATCGATATATCTATAAATTTTCGCTTTCCCTTCAGCGCTTTTTCCCGCCTTATAGGGGCGGTCGTAATAATTATCCATCACTCTTCTAATGAATCCAATCGTCTCCGGGTACGGCGGTATTCCGGAATATTTCTCCACGGCGTTCTCGCCAGCGTTGTATGCCGCCAAGGCAAGCTCCTTGTTGCCATTATACTTCTCCAGCAGGTACTTTAGATACCTTGTTCCACCCCTTATATTATCTTCCGCAATAAAGGGATTCAAAACGCCGTAATTTTTCGCGGTTGCCGGCATAAGCTGCATGAGCCCTACCGCCCCGGCGCTGGAGATGGCATACCTGTCAAATGCCGATTCCGCCTTGATAACGCTTTTTATGAAACGAGGTTCCATCCCTTCCTCGACAGAGAGCTTGTAAATTTCATCCCTGTAATCGGCGTATGATTCTCTCCCCCCCTTTTTCCTCTTTATAGACACACCTCTTTTCACCTTTTTTTGCTCCGGTTTCTCGCGGATGTATGGAGTGCTGCCGGAAGATATCCTTTTATCCGTGAACTGGACCGTGCCGTTCTCATCAACGTACCTGTATACATCTGCATATGCCTCGAGGGGTGTGGAAATGAAAAATACCAACAAAACGGCAGAACAGAATCTATTTGTCTCCATCTATCGGTAAGTCTAGTTATAAAAAGATGCACAGTCAAACCGTAAAATATGATATAAAAACTCTTTTAAGGGGGGTAATGCGCGATTGGAGGCAACCTTTCCAGCCTTGTACATTTTTAAACCGGCATTGTACCGGCGCATTCCTCGGAAGGAGTAATCTGGATGGAAACGTCTGCTGACGGTATCTGGCTGTTCACCGTCTTTCAAAGGGGCGGTCCCATGATGTGGCCCATCCTCGTCTGTTCCATACTGGCAGTCGCAATTTCAATAGAAAGATTCATAAAACTCCAAAAAGAGAAGGTTATCCACCCCGGTTTTCTGAGCGAGGTACGCAGGGAGTGGCAGGAAAAAAAATTCGACCGGGCGATGGAAGTCTGCAATCGGCATTCTACGCCTGTCTCACGGATAGTGCGCGCCGGACTGCTCCGATGGAAGATGGGGATACTCGAGATAGAAAGGGCGGTCGAAGGGGCAGGAAATCATGAATCGACCCTGCTTAACGCCAACCTTCGCGGCCTCGGAGTGATAGCAAACATCGCCCCGATGCTAGGACTGCTTGGCACGGTCGCTGGAATGATCAAGGCGTTTAACGTGATCTCCACCTCCGGGAGCGGAAACGCGGCCCTGGTCGCGAACGGAATTTCCGAAGCGCTCATTACCACCGCATCGGGCCTCATAGTAGGGATACCGACGCTTGCCATCTACCATTTTTTTAAGGGGAAGGTTGAACAGCTCATATTCGAAATGGAAGAGGTATCGATAAACTTCATAGAAGAGATAGGCTATTCGCTCGTCAGTGACGAAGAGGAGCCGGGATGAAATTTTTAAAAAGAACGGAAGAGGATTTCTCTCTGCAACTTACCCCCCTCATAGACGTGGTATTCCTTCTCCTCATCTTTTTCATGGTATCTACAGCGTTTGTCGATTTCACTAGGCAGATCGACATCAATCTCCCGAAAACCGCCGCCGGGGACCTCCCGGCTGAAAAAAAAGTGTTTACGATAGAAATTTCCCGCGAGAAGGAAATTTTTCTTGACGGGAAACAGGTGACGTTCACGGAACTAGAAGAGCGGATCGCGGGAAGCGGAGGGGCCAAGCGCTCAGTGATAATCAGGGCCGACAGTGAAGTTGATTACGGCACTACCGTCGGAATAATGGGGATGTGCAAATTGAACGGCATCGAAGAGATCGGGCTTTCGGTATCGGAGAGATGATGAACAAAAGATCCGCAATATCGTTCTTCCTGATACTTCTTCTGGCTATTCCTGTGTATGCCGCCGGAAAACAGTCGCGCAAAGCTCAAAAGAAGGAGCCTGAAGAAAAGTTCCTCTGCGGCACCGAAAAGAAAGAGCCGATACCCTACAACGAAAAGGACGTGCATATTTATATGGACGCTTCAACTTTCAACTTCATGCTGGACAACCTCCCGCTCTGCGGCAAACTCGCCAAGGAACTCGGGATAACGGAATTTCAGGTATCGTACAAGAAACCGGAGTTTCAATTCGAGGAGAGCGGATTCAGAATATCTCTGAAAAACAAGAAACGCCTCAAGGGGAAAAACAGGCACCAGCTTCTTTTCGACTATTTGATAGGCGCCAACGGCCCCCTGCCGCTTAACGTGCAAGGGGAGGGGAACGTAAAGATCGTGTTCAAGACCGGAAAGGGAAACTCGATAGTGGCAAATTTCAACACCGATCTATGCCCCGGCTCCTCGGTTTTCGACAGCCTTGCATACAAATCTCCGACAATAATAACAACGGTATTTACAGCAAAGATGGAAAAAGTGTTGCGGCAGGCGGAAAATTTAAGCGATTATATTAAAAATGACGCCCCCTATCTTTTGGAATTGATGGATGAATCGGACGACATATTTACGCGTTCTGAAATAGACCTGTTCAAGAAATTTTTAAAGGGAGAAACGTGACAGATGAAAAACTCATCCGCTTTCGCTTCCATTCTGGAGATCCTTGGTGAAACAGGCGATCCCAGATCCGCATCCAGCATCCTCCCATCCGTTCTGAAAAAACTTCTTTCAAGCACAAATATGAAAACCGGGCTGATACGGCTCGAACACGTGACAGGCGATCTTGACATCAGCATGGATATTTCTGAGAAACTCCCTACATTCTGTTTCACCGGGCTTGACGCGCCGGGATGCGTCTGCGGTGAATCGATAAATTCAGGACTGTGCTCAGCCTCCGACAAATTTGAGGAACAGTTTTGCAATCAGGCAGGATTCGGCACCGTAATAAGCATACCTGTAAGGGTCGGGGAGAAACCTGCCGGCTTTATCTTTCTGGCTGGGGACGAATCCCGATCCGATATAGACATGGAAGAGCTGATGCTGGTGGCCAAACATGTCGGCATGGCGGTGCGGCGCATAGAAAAATTTTATGAGACAGAGAAACGGCTCAAAACGCTTGAAACCGTCTCCCATATAGGAACGATAATAACGAGCCATCTTGACCTGAAAGAGCTGACTCGCGCGGTGGTCGACCATCTCGGCAAGGTGATCAAGAACGACCGCGTAAACCTTGTCCTATACAACCAGAAGGATGAGACCCTCGAATTTATCGCCTCTTTCATGTCGGGGGAGATGGATACCAAAAATTCCGAGATCTACCCGTTAAGCGACGGCATGAACTCGTGGATAGTTAAAAACCGGAGACCGCTTCTAATGAAGGAGAACACGGTCGAGGAGTGCAAGAAGATGGGTATCCGGCACGGAGGGAAACCTGCCAGATCGTGGCTTGGCGTACCGATACTCCACAGGGGGATGATACTCGGAGTGCTGAGCGTTCAGAGCTACAACGAACCTTTTCTCTACAACAACGCTTCAATAGAACTTCTGAACATGGTGGCTACACAGGTGGCAGTCGCGATAGAAAACACCAGGCTTTACGAAACAACAGCAAAGAGGGAAATAGAAAAGCAAAGCCTCTACTACTCCTTGACGCACGACCTTCTTTCGCTTGTGACTCCAATATCGGGATTCAGCGAAGTGATGCTGAGAATGGATGAAAATGAATTCAAAAGCAAGCATGTCGAAATTGGAAACAGCCTGAAGCAGTCAGCCAGCAGGATCATCCAGTTTGTTGAGGACATACTTACGTTCTCAAAGATCCAGTCCGGGAAACTGGAACTTCATCCCGAAAACGCCAACCTCTACCAGATAATCGATCACTCGGTATCAAACTTCCATTCGGAACTTAACCTGCGGAAACTGGATCTGTACATTGAAGGGGAAAAGGTCATGCAGGCCTCCTCCCGATTTCCAAAGAAGGTTGTGACATGCGATACGCTCCAGATAGAGCGCGTGCTGAATAACTGCCTGCAGAACGCTGTAAAACACGCCTCTTCGCGCGTAGAACTGAAAACATCGGTGAACAACAAGAAACTGTTCTGCACCATTTCGGACGACGGCAACGGCATGTCGCGCGATCTCTCGCATAAGATATTCGACGAATATTTCCAGGCGTCTAACGGCAAAAGCGGCGTAGGGCTGGGCCTCCCTTCCGTAAAGAGAATAGTGGAACTGCACGGCGGAAAGGTCGAAGTCGAAACCGACATCGGAAAGGGTTTCGCGTTTACATTTTCGCTTCCGGTAAATAACGGGTAGGATTAATAAATATGATTACAAGAATCGTGACCATCGACGATGACATAAACACGCTGAAATCGCTTGAACAGCTTCTTGAGCTGAAAAAGTTCAAGGTATTCCCGCATCTTACAGTCAATGACGCGATGAACAATTTCGACAAGGACGATCCTCATATCGCCATCATAGACTTCTATCTTGACGACATTACCGGCGTGGAACTGATGAAAAAGATACATCAGAGAAATCCCGATATTCCTGTGATCATCCTGACCGCCTCAAGAGAGATAAACACCGCGATAGAATCTATCAAGGCTGGAGCGTATCACTACCTTGTCAAACCGGTTCAGCCGGACGAACTTTACAGCACCATCGACAAACTCGTGGAGAGCCAAAGGCTCAAGGAGGAGAATCTCCGCCTGAAAAACGAGCTTACGGCGAAATACCGTTTTGAAAATATTATCGGCAAATCGGCGGCGCTTGAGGAGATGTTCGCCATCCTGGCAAAAGCTGTCCAGACGAAATCGACCATACTTATCACCGGCGACTCGGGAACCGGGAAAGAGCTTGTCGCGCGCGCGGCCCACTATAATTCCCCGAGGAAGGACCACCCCTTCATAAAGGTGAACTGCGCCGCCATACCCGAATCAATGCTTGAGGCGGAGCTCTTCGGCATAGAAAAGAATGTCGCCACCGGCGTCGCCATGAGACCTGGGAAATTCGAACTTGCCGACGGCGGCTCGATATTCCTGGATGAGATAGGGGATATGGCCCCCTCCACGCAGGCAAAAGTGCTCAGGGTGCTGCAGGAACGGGAAGTCGAAAGGATAGGGGCCTCCGCCCCGAGAAAGGTCGACATCAGGGTCATTGCCGCGACCAATATAGATATTGCCAAGGCGGTAGAGGAGAAAAAATTCCGGCAGGATCTCCTCTATAGATTAAATGTTTTTCATATCCATATCCCTCCCCTGTCGAAAAGGAAGGACGACATCCCCTTGCTCGCCGAGCATTTCATTCAAAAATACTCGAAGGAGAACGGCATGGAGCCGAAAAAGATTGAACAGGAAGCGATGGAGTACCTTTCGAACAGGGATTGGCCGGGAAATATAAGGGAGCTTGAAAATACCATTGAGAGGGCCATCGGGATATCAGACAGCGACATGATAAAGGTCTGCGATTTTGACCAGGGGATAGCATTCAGGTCCCCTGCGAAGAGCGCGACCGTTCTCCCTCCTGTCGGACTTGACGGAAAAAGCCTTGATGATATTGTCGCGGATTTCGAAAAGGACATCATAACCAACGCGCTTGTGGAAAACAGGTGGAAACAGAACAAGACCGCTGAACAGCTCGGAATTTCCGAGCGAAGCATATGGTACAAAATCAAAAAACTTGGAATAGACATGAAAAAGGTCGATTCCGAGGAGTGATACAGCAAGAGTCGATTGCTTATTAAGCATTTTTTCTATACCATACCGTTCTTGCATTTAGAGCACGCGCCCATAGTTCAGTTGGATAGAACGCCAGATTGCGGTTCTGGAGGTCAGAGGTTCGAATCCTCTTGGGCGCGCCATTATAATGCTGATGGTGTTTTTGTGAGGATTCGAAAGCGAGTTTCCGGTTGCGACCGAAAAGGGAGCAGCGCCAAACAGGACGTTTGGCGAGGAAACGAGTCGGGGTCGAGCGAGCGATTTCAGGAGAAATCGCGAGAGTGACCGAATCCTCTTGGGCGCGCCATTATAATGCTGATGGTGTTCTTGCGAGGATTCGAAAGCGAGTTTCCGGTTGCGACCGAAAAGGGAGCAACGCCAAACAGGACGTTTGGCGAGGAAACGAGTCGGGGTCGAGCGAGCGATTTCAGGAGAAATCGCGAGAGTGACCGAATCCTCTTGGGCGCGCCATTGTTATTCGAAGAATACCGGCGTTGTGTAACAGGATATCCGGAGAGGTGGCCGAGCGGTTGAAGGCGTACGCCTGGAAAGTGTATGTGCGGGAAACCGTACCGGGGGTTCGAATCCCCCCCTCTCCGCCATTTTCAATAAATGGGATTCAAAACAAGCTTCCTTTATTTCTCCAGCAGAGCGAAGTTTCTGCGAATACGGCGTTAGCCGCACGGAGCTAAACGCGAATCGTCGGCCCGAGCAGACAGCGAGGGCAAATTGACACGACGTGCACGCGAGGGTAGGCGAATCCTTCTTCCCTTTCCGCCTTCTCTTCTCTTCCTTTTTCAAACAAGACGTTTGGCAAGGAAACGAATTTGGGTCAAGTGAGCGATTTCAGGAGAAATCGCGAGAGTGACCGATCCCCCCCCTCTCTCCGCCAGCCGCAGAAAGACCCTTTCGGATTGAAAAACTGCAAAAGATCCTGAAAAAATATCGGCTCGAAAATACTTTTGATCCAAAAACGAGCTTCTATTATTTTTAGTTGGACTACTTCCATTTTCCTTGTTACTACATATACTGAAAACTTAAACAAGCACCCAACAATGACGAAACAATTAAGGATTAGCTTTGATGATTCATTGAAATAAAATTTATGGTAAATATAGCAACGGGAAAAATTATGAATTTTGAAAGAAAGATCGCCAGAATAGCCGGAACACTTTTTATTATTGGCACGGTTGCGGGCATACTAAGCATTGCTCCAGCTATAGATGCTCCTGATTATCTTACTAAAGCTTCTGAAAATGCTAATCAAGTATTAAAAGGAGCATTTTTCCAGTTTATTATGGCGGTTGCATATATTGGATTTGCAATTTTGTTGTACCCAATTCTAAGAAGATATAATGAAAGTCTTGCAATTGGATTTGTTGGTTTCAGGTTTATTGCTGGAGTATTCAACATTATTGGTGTAACAAGCATCCTACTACTATTGACATTAAGTCAGGAGTTTACAAAAGCTCCTAATTTAAATTCATCCTATTTTCATACTTTAGGTGAATTATTGCTGGCTGGACGAGATTTCGTGGACCATGTGGCAATGATACTGGCACAAAGCATAGGCAGCATAATGTGTTACTACATCCTCTATCAAACAATGCTGGTTCCTCGATGGTTATCCGTATGGGGTTTAGCTGGAGCCACTTTGACTATATTTGCAAGCTTTCTTGTAATGTTCCATCTAATCGGTATTATTACGCCGGTTTACCTTGCTCTGCTCCTTCCGTTGGCATTACAAGAAATGTTTTTGGCGGTATGGCTGATTGTAAAAGGGTTTAATCAATCTGTGGTCATTTTTGAAAACTCAAGAACGGCATATTAAGAAGTTATGAAAAAGATTTGTATTGTTGGGGCGTCAGGGAAACTCGGGCAGTATATGGTGCAGCATGCGTTGGATCGGGGCTACGAGGTGGTTGGCGTTTGCCGGAAGCGGAGCATAGGCAAACTCGATGCGTTCAAAGGGCGCATCACAGTCATTCCCGGCATGACGAACGACCGCGAGGTTATCAAAGAAGCTGTCGCAGGGTGTGACGGAGTACTCACCGTGCTGGTACCTTGGGGTGTTCACCAGTACTCGTCTGGAACGGCCAAAGCAGTACTCGACTACGCGCATCCAGATGCACGCCTCATATTCTCCTGCGGCTGGCATATCGCTCGCGATAACCGGGATATTTACTCGCGAAAATTCAAAGCGCTCGTGAAGATCGCCAGCTGGCTCGGATGGCTTCTTCGGGCCATTGATATAGACGACCAGGTGGAAGCGTGTCGACGTGTGTTTGCCAGCGACACCCTGTGGACGGTTGTGCGTGGGAGTGACCTAGAAGAGGGGGAGAGCCAGGGCTTGCCCGTGTGGAGTCGGCATGTGGGTGATCCAATTCTCGAGAGCAATAAGACGCGCCGCGTGGACTTCGCCCTATTTATGGTAAAGAGCCTTGAAAATGACGATTTGATCCATGAAGCCCCGGCAATTGTCGGCTGCCGAACACCATCGGCGCTTGCATTCAAGTCAGGAAGCTAGAGATTGATAAAACGTATTCTGAAAATTAAGAAAGAATTTAGTCGCTAAAGAAATACTTGAAATCGTCCAATCCTAAAGATGCGATTCTGTGGGCGTTAAGATGTTCTTGTCCCCGTTTCTTTTTATTTTTAATCAATACAGGAAAGCGGGCACACGACGTGCACGCGAGGGTAGGCGAATCCTTCTTCCCTTTCCGCCTTCTCTTCTCTTCCTTCTTCAAACAAGACGTTTGGCGAGGAAACGAATTTGGGTCAAGTGAGCGATTTCAGGAGAAATCGCGAGAGTGACCGCTCCCCCCATCTATTCCCTGCACCCCTCATTTCCGCAAATCCAGGGACTTAAAAAAAATATCATCGAGAGATGGTATCGGAATATGGAAATGGGATAAGCTATCACCCTGAACTTGAAACGGAGAGATGGCCGAGTTGGCTGAAGGCGTTGGTCTCGAAAACCAATGTGCGGGAAACCGTACCGGGGGTTCGAATCCCTCTCTCTCCGCCATTTTTGCGAAAGAGGCATAGGCCTCTTACGTAAAAATAATAGATAAGGTCGGGATTCGAACGCGGACTGGCGGCCCGAGCGGATAGCGAGGGCAAATTGACACGACGTCAATTTAGCCAGGGAGTCGGGGCCGATGGAGCGTTGCAGGAGCAACGCGAGAGTGGCCGATCCCTCTCTCTCCGCCATTTTTACGAAAGAGGCATAGGCCTCTTGCGTGAAAATAATAGATAAGGTCGGGATTCAAAACAAGCTTCCTTAATTTCTCCAACAGAGCGAAGTTTCTGCGAGTACGGCGTTAGCCGCACGGAGCTAAACGCGAGTTTCCGTTTGCGAGCGGATAGCGAGGGCAAATTGACACGACGTCAATTTAGCCAGGGAGTCGGGGCCGATGGAGCGTTGCAGGAGCAACGCGAGAGTGGCCGATCCCTCCCTCTCCGCCATTTAATGTTAGTCGAATTGAACTACCCGATGTCACCGAGGAGGAGGCGTTCGCTCCAGTTTCTTTCTATCTCCTTGCGCAACGGCTGATGTTCGGGGAGTTTCAGCGTCGGATCCTTTCCGATAACCGCGAACGCTTCATCCTTCGCGTTTTTTAAAATATCAAAATCGCGCAGGAGGTTTGCCATTTTGAATTCAGGAAGGCCGCTCTGTTTCGTCCCCAGAATGTCGCCTGTTCCTCTAAGCTCGAGATCCTTTTCGGCGATGATGAATCCGTCGGTTGTTTTCGTCATCACTTTCAGCCTCTCTCTCGCCACGTCGCTTATGGGATATTCGATAGCGAGGAGGCAGTAGGAGCGCTCGGTCCCGCGCCCGACCCGTCCGCGAAGCTGATGGAGCTGGGCGAGGCCGAAACGCTCGGAGTGTTCCACCATCATCACGGTTGCGTTCGGCTGATCGATGCCGACTTCGACGACGGTTGTCGATATGAGTACGTCGAGTTCCCTGTTCATGAACGAGTGCATCACAGACTCTTTTTCGTCCGCTTTCATCCGCCCATGCACCAGGCCTATCTTGAGATCTGGAAATATCTTTTTGCGGTAGTTCTCGTACATCTCCGTGGCCGCCTTCAATTCCGATTTCTCGCTCTCCTCGACAAGCGGATAGATGATGTACGCCTGCCTCCCTTTTTTTACTTCCCGATGTATCTGTATCCTCGCCTTTGTCATCTCGTTCGGCTTTATCACTTTTGTTTCAATAGTCCCGCGCCCCTTCGGCATCGTCTTTATGACGGAGACGTCGAGATCGCTGTAGATCGTTAGCGCGAGCGTGCGGGGGATCGGGGTTGCGGTCATGATAAGGGTGTTCGGCCTTGCCCCCTTTGATATCAATTCCGCGCGCTGTTTCACGCCGAAGCGGTGCTGTTCGTCAATCACTACGACGCCTAGATTTTTAAACGAAACATCTTCCTGTATCAGGGCGTGGGTGCCGATGATGAGATCGACTTCGCCGGAAGCGATCCTCTCCTTCGCCTCCTTCTTCCCTTTGGTGCTCGCCTTGAGAAGTTCGAGTTTGACCGGGAACTCCGTTTTAATGTTCGAAATATTCTTGAAGTGCTGTTCCGCGAGGATTTCCGTAGGCGCCATTATCACCGCCTGGTACCCGTCCTTTATTGCGAGCATCATTGTCACGGCGGCGACGATCGTCTTTCCGCAGCCGACATCCCCCTGCAAAAGACGGTTCATCGGGTGAGGGCCGCGCATATCGCCAGTAATCTCGCCAAGGACATTCATCTGATCGTCCGTAAGGGTGAAGGGGAGGGAGGATATTATTTTTTCTACATCTCTGTCGCCGACGTTTATCTTTACGCCTTCAACGGTATCGGTATTCCTGCTCCTCTGTATCGCCATTGCCGTTTCAAGAAAGAAGAATTCCTCGAAGATCATCCGTCTCTGCGCGGGTGTTCTGAACCGGTTCAGATCCGCGGGATCCGTATCGTTCTCCGGTGAGTGAAGCGCCGCTACCGCTTCGCCTCTTGACGGGAAGCGATGCTTATCGAGAATATCGGGCGGAAGCGGCTCGGATAGCGCGGAGAGAGCTTTTCGGGAGTTTTCCAGGGCTCTTGTCACGAGCGAGTTCATCACCTTCTGGTTGATCCCTTCGGTGAGAGGGTATACGGGGACGAATCCGGCAGGATTTGTCCCGCTATCGTCGTCCTCCCCCTCTTCGATGATAGTTATATCGGGGTGCGCCATTTCGAAACAGCGCTGGAACCTGCTCATCGCGACCTTTCCTGTTACGATAATCTGAAGGCCGGGAGTATATTTTTTCGAGAAGTAATCACCCCTCACCATGAACCAGATACAGCTGAGTATCCCGGTATCGTCCCTCAGCGAAAGCTGAAACATCTTTTTGCCGAAACGTCTCCTTATCTCCTTGGCTTCTGCGATTTTGGCCTTTACGGTCTGGATCTTTCCCTCTTCCAGTTTGTCGATTGTCAGGAGGTTTCTTCTGTCTTCATATCTGGATGGAAAATGAAAGAGGAGATCGCCCACGGTACGAAGGCCGAGTCGCAATAGATTTTCAGCCCTCTTTGGGCCTACCCCCTTGAGGAACTGTATGTCGGTTGAAATGTCTATACTCAATTTTACCTAAGACAGAGAAACAGGTTCAGGGTTGAAAAGACCGCCCCTCGCAGGGACGAGGGGCGGCGGATCTATTTCGTCATTAAAAAATCGGTTAAGTTGGCTATGTCGCCTTCCGTCATCTCCTTCGGATTTTTATGTCTCGGCTTTTCCTTTCCGTTTGTCCTTTTCTTCAGGTCTGCGGTGATAGGGTCGTTCGCGGCCCACACACCTTCAGTATCGGCCAGCCATTTTTTAAGCCACTCCGGATTCGCTCTTTTTGAAATGTCTGCAAGATCCGGCCCTACCTTCTTCTTTCCAAAATCGTGGCATGCCTTGCATTTTTTATTGAAATAGGCTTCTCCCTCCGTTACGCCTGCAATCGCGGCAGAAGAGATGCTGAAAACGAGGAAGAGCAGTAATGCGAAAAACTTCATGATGAGCCTCCAAAAAAAATTAGTGATCCCCGGTTAATGTTGTTATGCAGACTATGTTATATCCGGTTGACTCCAAAGGCAATCGGCATAAGGGCAGTAACGATTATATGCCTATGGCTTTCGTGACATAGAAGCGGTCTATTGATCTGGAGATGATTTAGATAGCGAGTTTTTCGTATTCAGGGTATGTAGTCGATTCTTCCTTCTTGGTTCTCTCCATAAAACTGTGAATGAATTTATCCAGCTCTTCATGGTGGTCGCTGTCAATTTCCCCAGCCTCGAACTTTTCAAAAAAATCCTCAGCCTCCTGTATCAGCTCCCCTATCTCCGCCGTCTCCTGGGCCATGATCTTCGCGATCCGGGTGTCCTTTTCTGCCGCCTTGTTCAGCGTCGGATAAATTTTCTTTTCCTCATCTTCAAGATGTCTATACAGTTTTTTCTTCGCTTTCTGTATCTGCATATTCCCCTCTTTGGAGCTTATGCCGAAAAATTTCGCTTCGGATAAGGCTGTGGCTATGATGACGTGATCTCTTCTAAGTTCGTCGGTAATCTTCTTCATATACTGTCCGATCATTATTTTGATGAGGTTCCTTACCGTTGAAATTCTACATGTATTTGGCGGGCAAGTGAAGATAGATTTTAAATTATTGACCGGCTCCCGGGGGGGGAAGTTTCAGGTTCGCCTCGCCGTCGAGCGCGAGAAAATTCCGGAAATCCGGATTCTCGGTATTATTCAAGAAGATATGGTGCCCCGCCAGGGCGATCATCGCACCGTTGTCGGTGCAGAATTTCGGCTCAGGCCAGACTGTGTGAAAACCTCGTTTTTGCGACTCACGCTCCATTTCGGTTCTCAGCGCCTTATTGCAGGCGACACCCCCCGCAAGGACGATGTCTTTCAAGCCTAATTTTTCCGCCGCCAGCATTGTCTTTGTCACCAGGGTTTTTACCACGGTCGCTTGAAACGCGGCGGCGACATCGCAGGTTTTGGGCGAACTCTTCATCGCGTTGCGCACGGCGGTCTTCATCCCGCTGAATGAAAAGGCGAGCGGGTCGTTTTTCACATTCGGGACCGAGAACTGCAACTTGAGCGGATCTCCGTCGACTGCTTCCTTCTCGACGGCAGGTCCCCCCGGAAAGCCGAGACCGAGCATTTTTGCAACCTTATCAAACGCTTCCCCTGCGGCGTCGTCGCGCGTGGATGATATCTCGAAGAATTCAACGGGTGAATCTATCTTGAAGAGTGAAGTATGCCCCCCCGATACAACGAGGCAGAGATGGGGGTAGCGCAATTCGTGGTTTAATCCCGCGGCCACGATATGTCCATGCAGATGATGAACCGGGACAAGGGGTTTCTTTTCCGCCCACGCGAGCCCCTTGGCCGCCGCTATCCCTACCAGGAGCGCACCCAGGAGTCCGGGACCCTGAGTCACCGCGATGGCGTCCAGATCCTTGAGTGCTATTCCGGATAATTCCACCGCTTCGGCAATGACGATCGGGATGTTTTCAATGTGGCGTCTTGAAGCAAGCTCGGGGACTATCCCGCCGTACTTGGAATGGATCTCGTGCTGTGACGACGTGACGCTGGAGAGGACGGTTTTCCCGTTCTTTACAACAGCGGCGGCGGTATCGTCGCAGGAGCTTTCAATTCCGAGTATCAGCATCAGCGCACCAGCTCGGAGGCGTAAACTAGTTTTACCCCGGCCTTTTTGAATTCATCTTTCATTTCACCCAGTACCTTAATGGTTACTGAATAGGGATGTCCAATCGCAATTGTGGAGCCCCTTCTTTTTGCGTGGCGTATGGCTTGAAAAAGGGCTTTCCTGATGTTTTCCTCATTCCTGTCATCATCGATGAAAATGTCCCGCCCCGCGCTCTTTATCCCCTTTTCCCTGGCAGTTGACTGCGCGAGGCTCCATGGCGTGGTAAGGGAGTCGATGAAATATAGATGAGCGCCCTTGATCTCTTCCATTATTATCCGCATGCTCCCGGAGTTCTGCGTGAGGAGGGAGCCCATATGGTTGTTTGCTCCTGCGGCGTACGGAATTGATTTGATCAACTCGCGCGCAAGGCTCTTTAACTCTTCCGGCGAGTGAGAGAGGAGGAGAGTATCCTTGTCGATATTCTCCCCGTTTCCATCTATCGGTTCCATCGGGAGGTGTAGCATTACTTCGTGTCCGGCTTTATGTATCTCTTCGGCTAAATTCCTGGAGTGCGTCTGGCCGGGGAGGATGGAAAAGGTGATCGGTACATCAATCTCCAGAAGCTGGCGAACCGGATGTTTATTTACCCCTACATCGTCGATAATAATAGCCATGCGCGCGTTTGATCTCCCTGATGGCATCATCAAGGCATCTTCGAGGCGGTTTGCGTCCGAGCCGCGCCTTTCGGCTGATGAACCTTCGTGAATATCCCCCTTTCCAGGGATGGACGTCGCGGGCATTTTGTCTATTGTGATGGATAAGGGTTTTGTAGCGGCAGTTTTTGGGGGGGACATTTTTGGGAGGACAAACAGGGAGCCGATAACGGCGATGCCGACCAGAGTTACAAAGAGCGCCAGCGAAAGAACCGCCAGGCGCTCATGCTCATTCTTCTTTTTCTTTTTTTTTCCAGGCATGATGCTTCTGATTATAGGGGGTAAGGAAGAGGAAACGAAAAGTCCAAGAGGGCAAATCGGGGCCTTGGCTTTGGAGGCTTGTGTGCGATCTCATCTTTAAATTTGCCGGTTGAGTGTATGTTCCCTAAAGGGAGATGACGAACCGGGTATGTTGCGAAAGGATCTGTCAGCCGGCTTTCGGTATGTTTTTGACCTTGCCGCCTGAAAGTTTTTTCACGACGGAAACGGCTTTCCTCAGCTGATTATCTTCCTCAAGGTTGAAGACCTTATTTCTGTCCCTGATCTTCTTTTTTATGGCTTTCTTGGCATCCTTGCTGTCTTTCTTTTTGCCACCGTCTTCATCTTCGGCATCACTGTTATTGTTGAGATGTCTTCTGTCCACCTCGCCACGGAAACTGTCGATGAGGTCCTTTTCTCTCAGCGGTTCGGGGAGTTCAATGTCCTTGCCGTCTTCATCCTTCACGATAAGTTTTTCGGAAATATCGGGCTCGATGCCTATCCCGTGGATCATGATATCAGCCGGAGTGAAGTATCGCGCCGTGGTGAGGCTCAATCCGCTTCCGTCGCTGAGCTGTCGGATTGTCTGCACGGAACCTTTACCGAAGGTGCGCTGTCCGACTATAACGCCGCGCTTCAGGTCTTTCATTGCTCCAGCAACGATTTCAGAAGCCGATGCCGACCCGGCGTTTACAAGCACAACAAGCGGAAGGTCGGTATGCCCACCCCATGAGTTCGACATAAACACCGAATTCTGATCCGGGGTTCTCCCTTTAGTGGATACGATTACGTTGCCTTTCTCAAGAAAGAGATCGCTGACGTCTATGGCCTGCTTGAGAAGCCCTCCCGGATTGTTCCTCAAATCGAGAACGAGGCGCTTCATCCCTTTCGCCTCCATCTTCTTGATGGCGTCGTTCGCTTCCGTAGCGGTGTTCTGCGAGAAGGTGAGTATTCTAAGATATCCAGTGTCGCTGTCGATCATCGCGTATTTCGCGGATTTGATCTTGATGACATCCCTCACTATCTTTATGTCGAAAGTGTCGTTGGCGCTTTCACGGAAGATAGTGAGCGTAATCGGCGTGCCGACGTTCCCCCTCATCTTTTTCACCGCATCCATGAGATACATGTTCTTGGTGGTAACCCCTTCGATCTTGAGTATGATGTCGCCGGCTTCCAGTCCCGCTTTTTCTGCAGGCGTGTCCTCGATGGGGGCGACAATGCCGATGTAGGAATCCATTACAGTTATTTCAATGCCGAGTCCCCCAAATTTTCCTTCGGTCTCCTGTTTCCGGCTTTTATAATCCTCCACGTCCATGAATGACGAATGTGGGTCGAGAGTTCTTAAAAGGCCCCTTATCGCGCCATCCGCGAGATCCTTGGTTGTTTTTTCCTCGACATAATAATTTTGTATCAGTGTAAGAACTTCGGCGAATATCCTCAGGTCGTCGTAGGATGTCGCGGCCTGGGCCACGCTCCTTGAGCTTACAGCGGCGCCGGCTGAAAATCCGGCAAGGACTGCGACGAATATCCAGAGGCCGAAGCTTCGTATGAATTTATTTAAATTGAAACCGCCAGTTTTTTTCATAAGTTAAAAATAATAACACGCAAACAGTTATTTCCAAAGCGGATATATTTTTCAGGTATTTGGGGATCTCCGGCGTTACATTCAGAATCGGGTCTGGGATGGGTGAAATTGACATAAGCTTATATGCTATTTATAATCCTTCGGTTATGTTTGACCAACTTGAATCGCGCCTTTCAGGGGTGCTTAAGAAAATACGAGGCCTTTCGAAGCTTACCGAATCGAATATGGCCGATGCTCTGCGCGAGGTGCGTCTCGCCATGCTTGAGGCGGACGTTGCCCTTCCAGTTGTAAAGGATTTCATTGCCAGGGTAGAGAAGGAGTCGAAGGGGGCAGATGTCCACAAGTCGCTATCGCCCGGCCAGCAACTTATAAAGATAGTCCACCTTGAGCTTGTGAAACTGCTCGGAGGGGGAACCGCAGAGCTTGAAAGGGCGAAAAAGGGGCCAACCGTCATACTGATGGCCGGTCTGCAAGGCTCAGGTAAAACCACATCGACCGCAAAGCTCGCCCTGCACCTCTCCAAAGAGGGGCTGAATCCGATGATGGTCTCGACCGACGTCTACCGACCTGCGGCAAGGGAACAGCTTGCGGTGTTGGGTGAACAGCTGGGGATACCGGTATTCAGGGGCGAAGGTCTAAGCGATCCGGTAAAGATCGCGAAAGCGTTCTTGAAACATGCGAAAGATGAATCGGCGAACGCTCTATTAATAGATACGGCCGGACGGCTTCAGATAGACGACGAGATGATGGTCGAGCTGGAGTCGATAAAGAAAGTGATAAACCCTACCGAGATACTGTTCGTCGCGGACGCCATGACAGGCCAGCAGGCGGCGGAGGTTGCAAGGATATTCCATGACAGGACACAGCTTACAGGAGTTATCCTCACCAAGCTCGACGGTGACGCGAGAGGCGGCGCGGCGCTGTCGGTAAAATCGGTTACCGGATGCCCTATCAAGTTTTCAGGTATCGGAGAAAAGCCCGAACAGTTCGAAGTGTTCCATCCCGAGAGAATGGCGCAGAGGATCCTCGGAATGGGGGATGTATTAAGCCTTATCGAGAAGGTGGAGAAGGCATCGGACGAAGAGGAGACCGCGAGGCTTGCCAAGAAAATCGGCTCCGGCGATTTCGACTTTACCGATTTCCTCGACCAACTGAAGATGATAAGGAACCTCGGCCCGATGGATCAGGTGATGGGGATGATACCCGGTTTCAAGCCGCCCCCGGGGGCCAATGTGGACGACGGTCAGCTGGATATCGCTGAAGCAATAATTAATTCAATGACAAAAGAAGAACGCAGGTCATATAATATCATCAACGGGAGCAGGAAGAGCCGAATCGCCGACGGAAGCGGAACAACCGTTGCCGACGTGAACCGGTTGTTGAAGCAGTTCGTGAAGATGAAAAAGATGATGAAGAACTTTAAGAAACCAGGGTTTATGGAACAGATGATGTCCATGGGCAGACCCGGTTTCGGAAATTAAACGGAACTTAAGGAGGAATTGTGGCAGTAACATTGAGAATGGCCCGCTTTGGTAGGAAGAAAAAACCTTTCTACCGGATAGTGGCCGCCGACAGACGTTTTTCGCGTGACGGAAGGTATCTTGAAATAGTGGGGACCTACGATCCGGCCAATAAAAAATCGGAGATAAAAAAGGAATCCGCCGAGAAGTGGATCAAGGAAGGCGCAATGCTTTCACCGACGGTAAAGGATATCCTGACAAAGCAGGGTGTCTCGTTCCCGGCTCCCGGCAAGAGTGCCAAAGAGGCGAAATAATCCTGTTGGTACCGTTTCTTTTTCGAAATGAGAGTGGAGGCGCTTCTTGAAAACGCTTATTGAGACTATTGTGCGCGGCATCGTGGATAAACCTGACGATGTCGACGTGAGTGAAATTTACGGCGAAAAAACCACGATCCTTGAACTAAAGGTTGCCCAGGAAGATCTGGGCAAGGTGATCGGCAAGCAGGGGCGAACGGCGAAGGCTATCCGGGCGCTATTAAGCGCGACCGCCGCGAAGAAAAGCCAGCGCGCGGTTCTTGAGATCCTGGAATAACTCCCCGCGTCCCTTCATGTTTATTTGTGTCGGGCTGGCCGGCAGTGGTTCGCCATCCCCGTGAAATGACTGGGAGAGAGTAAATGCGCCGCCCTATAATATCCATAGGACGATTTTTAAAACCGTTCGCCGTGAAGGGCGAGATAAAATTCGAGCCGTACTACCCGGACCAGCTGTCGCACAAGGACATCAAGCCGGGTTTCACTGGCGTTGCCGAAAGCGCCGAGGCCGACGACCCTTTCAATTCAGGCAAAAAAATAAAAATTACCGCCTCCAGGCAGATGAACAGGTTCTGGATGTTCCGGTTTGCCGAATACAACAGCCCGGAGGAGGTTTCGGAGCTGACCAATCTTGATCTCTGGGTGGAGCGCAGCTCTCTCCCTTCATTGTCGAATGACCAGTATCTCGACGCCGACCTAATAGACTGTTCGGTGTTTGACGAGGAGGGGAAGGAGCTTGGCGTCATTTACGACGTGATCATAACCGGCGCGAACGACGTATGGGAAGTTCACGCAAAAGACGGGAAAGAGATAATGATCCCGGTGATCGACGAGGTGGTGCTGAGCGTCGACATCGATGAGGGGAAGATCACCGTTCGTCTGCTGGACGGTCTTCTCGAATGATGCGAATAGATATCCTCACCATATTCCCCTCCATCTTTGATTCGTTTTTGGGGGAATCTCTTCTCTCAAAGGGGATCGAAAAAGGTCTCATTGAGATCCATCTCCACGATATCCGGAAATATTCAACCGACAAACACAGGAAGGTGGATGACATGCCGTACGGCGGCGGAGCCGGGATGGTCATGTCCCCGCAACCGATAGTCGACGCGCTAAGGGGGATAAAGGGGAGCGGCGAACCGGGGAGGACGCTTCTCCTCTCGCCAGGCGGGAAGCCGTTCACACAGGAAACTGCGGAAAGATTCTCCCGCGAAAAGAGACTGGTACTCGTTTGCGGTAGGTATGAAGGGATTGATCAGAGGGTTCGCGACGGTTTTGTGGATGAGGAGATATCGATAGGTGATTTTGTAATGAATGGCGGTGAGGTTGCCGCCATGGCGGTGATAGAGTCGGTGTTCCGGTTGATACCGGGCGCAGTCGGTAGCGAGGAATCTGTCGAGCTGGAGAGCTTTCACAGGAACCTGCTGGAGCATCCGCACTACACCAGGCCGGATGATTTCGAAGGGATGAAGGTGCCGTCGGTGCTCCTCTCCGGCAACCACAAGGAGATAGAAAAATGGAGAGGGGAAAAGGCTCTGGAAAGGACGGAAGCTGTCCGCCCCGATATCCTGGAGAGAGGGCTTGATGAGATAAGGCAGAATATCAAGTTTTCGATGGCGCTTGTCCACTACCCTGTCCTCGGCAAGGAGGGGGAGACGATCACAGGCTCCATCACAACTCTTGATGTTCACGATTTTTCCCGCATAGGGAAGACATACTCGGCCGAAACCGTCTATGTGATCACTCCGGTGGAGGATCAGCAGAGATTGATAAACCGTCTCTGCAGACACTGGACGGATAGCGAGATACTAAAGGAGCTCGACGGAAGGCGGACCGAGGCTCTCGATATCGTGAAGGTGGTCCCATCGGTCGATGCTATGCTGAAGGACGCTAAAAAGAGGGGGCGAAAGATAAAGATACTGGCGACAAGCGCGGTTTTGGCGCCAAACGCGGTATCTCCGGCAAGATGGCTGAAGAGCGTGCAGGAGGGGGAGGAGTGGATAGTCCTTTACGGCACCGCCTACGGCCTTGCCCCGGAGCTGATAGAGAGGGCCGACGCGGTGCTCGAACCGGTTTCCGGGAGGGGTGAATTTAACCATTTGCCTGTGAGGGGCGCTTCTGCTATTATTACAGACCGTTTATTAGGAAATTTGAGGAGACAAAAATGAACCCGATTATCGCGTCAGTTGAGAAAACATATATTAAGAAAAATCCGCCCAAATTCGACATTGGCGACAAGGTAAAGGTTCACATGAGAATCGTCGAAGGGGAGAAGGAGAGAATCCAGGTTGTCGAAGGAATAGTCATCCGCAAGCGCGGTTCCGGCACAAGCGAGACATTTACCGTCCGCAAAGAGTCGCATGGTACAGCCCTTGAGAGGATTTTCCCGATCCATTCCCCCCGTGTTGAAAAGGTTGAAGTGGTCCGCCATAACAAGGTACGCAGGGCGAAGCTCTATTACCTCCGCGACAGGTCTGGAAAATCGGCCCGTCTTACAGAGAAGTTCATCTCCGCTTCCAAGGCCGAGAAAGCAGAAGCCGAAGAACCGGCAGTTGAAGCGCCGGAAAAAGAAGCCGAATAAGGCTTTTCCCTTTTTTTATTCCACCTTTCCCACGTCGGGAGAGGTGCGTCCGTTTGCCGGTGTAAAACCGCATCGGCGTGAATTTCCTGTTTGACGGTTTCTTCAAGCCGTCACTCGGGGTTATGCTAATCGGATAATGAAACTCTTTGTATTCGAGTATGCCTCTGCCGGAGGGGAAGGTGGAGAGCCTTTCCTGAAAGAGGGGACGCATATGCTCTCATCCCTCCTTGGCGACCTTGCGCGTCTCAAGAGTGTGGAGGTCTCCACGATTCTTTCCCCCGAAGTAAAGGGGGCCGATTTTCCGGCACACCGTATCGTAAGACCGATCAGGAATTTCAACCGGGCGGTCGAGGATGAGATGAATATCTCCGGCGCGGTATGGCTCATAGCGCCGGAGACCGGCGGCATACTCATGGATATCACACGGATGGCCGAAGCGATGGGAAAAAGGATAATTGGCTCTACCTCGCGAGCGATCGAACTGTTTAGCGACAAGATGAGCACGGCAAAGAGGTTCGAAGGTCTTGTGCCGATGCCGCGAACGGCAGAGTTGAACGGAAACCTTCCGTTCATACCCGCGATAATAAAACCGGTTGACGGCGCGGGGTGCGATGGGATTTTCAGAGTTGACGAAACTTCCCTCCTCCCATCGGTGAATGGCAGATACATCTGCCAGCCGTTCATTGAAGGCGACACCCTATCAGCAGGTGCGATAGCCGATGCAAAAGGTATAAGGCTTCTTGGAGTATGCAGGCAGGATATTGAAGTTCGCGGACGTGTCACCTTCAAAGGGGTGTCGGGGCCTGTCGAGTATCGGCGCTCGAAAGAGCTGCTCGATATTCTTGGCAGGCTATGGGAAGTCTCGGATCGGCTTGCTGGCTATTTCGGCGTCGATTTCATCGACAATGGGAAGGAGATCATTATCATCGAGGTCAATCCGCGCCTCACTACTTCTTATCCGCTATATTCGAAAAACTTTCCAGGGAACCTTGGCGGGGAGATTCTCTCTGCATGCGGAGCTGAGCTGGTCGTTCAATGAACATATTTTCCCTCGATATCGGCGGCGCATTTATCAAGAGCGCCTATCTGCCTGAAATTGGGAGGCCGAAACAGGGGATACTCCCATTCAAAATGTACAGGGAACCGGAAAGGCTTTTTTCCGTACTGAAGAAACTGAAGCCGAAAACAAAAAATGTCCAAACCATCGTTACCATGACAGGGGAACTATGCGATTCGTTCGCGACGCGCATGGAAGGGGTTCGTCATATCGTCGAATGTTGCGTGACGGCTTTCGGCAGGGAGACGTTGTTTCTCGGACGCCGCGGTGAACTTTTCACTGGCGCACGGGCAAAACGGCTCCACGAGGAGGTTGCTTCAGCGAATTGGGTCGCTATCCCGCTCTTTCTCTCTATGTGCGCCGGCATGAAGGATTTCCTGCATGTCGATATAGGCTCTACGACAACGGATCTGACGCGCGTAAAAGGGGGAGAGATAGCGAACAGAGGCTGGGACGATTTCGGACGCCTGGCAAACGGGGAGCTTGTCTATACCGGATATCTTAGAACTCCGCTTCACTCGGTCTCTGCGAGTGTGACCGTAGACGGAAGGAGCGTCCCCCTCTCGAGCGAATATTTTGCCGTGATGGGCGATGTCTACCTTGCGCTTGGGAGGATCGGCGCCGGGAAATACTCCATCGATACGCCGGACGGCAGGGGAAAAACAAAAGCGGCGGCATTATCCAGGATCGCGCGAAGCGTTCTTTCCGAGCGAGGAGCGCTGGGAGACGTGGCCATCATAGACATGGCGGGACAGCTGGCAAAAGCTCAGAGCGAGACAGTCCTGAAAGCCGCATCCGGGATTGGAGGGGATGTCGTCGTCACTGGAACAGGTTCATTCATCGCGGAACGTTTTGCGCGGAAGGTGGAAATGGTAGAAGGAATTCTGCCGCGCGATTTTGGCGTTTCAGACATCGATCCGTCGCTGGCGCTCGCCTTACTCGCAGGGAAAGGGGTGCTCAAAACGGCCTGACCCTCCATTCTCTTGCGCGGATTAGCGCGGAACTGCGGATTTGCCATGCAGATGGCGCGCCACAAAAGATGTCAGATAGTAAACCTTCTCATACGGGGGAGAAATTCGGTCAAGACTATTGGTTTGGTTGCAAAATCGTTTGCTCCCATAGAGAGTGATTTTTCGCGCCCTTCCATTTGACCGTGACCCGTTATCACGACGACCGGAATATTTTCCAGTTTGGGATTGCTTTTTAGGTCAGCTAACACATCAAAACCGTTCATTGTCGGCATATTCAAGTCTAAAAGGATCAGGTGAATTTGGCGCTCCTTCGCAATTTCAATAGCCTCCCTGCCATTATATGTAACGATCACTTCGACCTCAGGAATGTTCGTGCTTAATATCGATTCCATAAGTTTTGCGTAATTGGGGTCGTCGTCCACAATAAGAGTCACAGGTTTTTCAGTCGGCAATTCAATAAAGAACGTAGTTTCCTTGTTCAATTCGGATTCGGCGTAAAGTCTCCCATTATGAGCTTCCATAATGTCATGTGAGAAAAGAAGGCCAACACCGGTACCTGTTTCACCTTTGGTCCCTTTGGTCGATTTCTTTTGCGTAGAGGTAAATATGGATTTTAAATGTTCAGGCTCAATGCCTATGCCGGTATCTTTTATCGCGATTGTGGACGGTTTGTTTTCAGGAGCGTAAAAAGTGATTGTGTCGCCTTCGCGGCAGAATTTTATCGCGTTGGTAACGATATTTTGTATCACCTCATAAAATAGAACCTTGTCCGCGTAGATGCGAAATTTCTGGGGGATCTCATCAACTATTGTGATCCCTTTTTTTTCTGCCAGGTATTCAAAATGAAAAATTGATTTTGTGACAAGCGTTTTTGCGTCCAGAAATTGCTTGTTCGGTTTTATCTTTCCGGTTTTTATCATGCTTCGATTTAACAGTGCTTCGATAAGAAGGAGCATGTTCTCTCCGGTTTCGATCACTGATTCAAACAGCTGTTTTTTGCCTGTATCCAGCAGATCTGAAATGTCGCGGATGGCAAGCCTGAGAAAATGTATCATTGAGGCAAGCGGAGCCTTTAAGTCATGAGATACAAGGGTTACATACTCATCTTTTACCCTTACAGCATCTTCTGCATTTTTCCTGGAAAGAAGAAGTTCGTCTTCGTACGCTTTTCTTTCCGAAATATCGTGGAACGACAATACGTAGCCTAGCAGTTTGCCATCCTCTTTTATTGAAGTGGAAACATGCGCGACGGGAAATAGAGTGCCATCCTTTTTCGTATACTGTATTTCCGAACGGAATGATTCATTGCCATTATTTAATGCGAGCATAACCTGACAATTTTCAGGAGATATCGAATTGCATTCAGGATCTTTGCATTTTGTTGCCTCAGCGCAACCCTTCCCAAGAAGGTCACCCTCTTTCATCTCCAGCAATTTCAAAGCGGCCGAATTCACATAGGTTATTTTCTTGTTTGGATCTAGAACAATTATGCCGTCGCCTATAACCGACGTAATGTAGCGGTGTATATCCTCATTAAATCCTGACACGACACATCCTTTTCATGAAAAATGCACAGTCCGGCAGTGTGAAAGTATCTCTGTTTGAATAGCGCCTCTCAAATACACCAACCGTTGAACATTTTATCATGTTGCCGACTGGTGCCCAAATAAGTCTATTGATATCTCAT
Organism: Nitrospinota bacterium; assembly: GCA_029881495.1. Taxonomy (NCBI): domain Bacteria; kingdom Pseudomonadati; phylum Nitrospinota; species Nitrospinota bacterium. Next base: position 90,002 of record JAOUMJ010000001.1, read on the forward strand.
GAGAATGTATATGCGCTGTTTATCGGCATGAAACGTAGCGCAACAGTTCTGTTTATGTCTGGCCCTGTGGCTTGATGATGGAAGCTGGTTTCGCTAGACCGCGCGGTACTGAATCGCCTCGGCGACATGCTCCGTTTCGATATTTTCAGTACCTGCCAGGTCGGCTATTGTTCTAGCCACCTTCAGGGTTCTCATGTACGCGCGGGCGGAGAGACCGAGCCTGTCCATCGCGTTCCGTATCAGCTTTTCCGACTGCTCGCCAAGTGCACAATATTTTTTTATCTGTCTTGGCCCCATATCGGAATTGCGGAAAGTCTTTTTTGCAGATTTTTTTCCGCTGTTCTGAGCGCTGAACCTTTCGTTCTGGATTTTATGAGCCGCTTCAACCCTGTCGCGGATCGAACCGGATGATTCGCAGTCGACTTCCGATTTCAGTTCCTGGTATTTGACCGAAGGGACATCGATATGAATATCTATCCTGTCGAGAAGCGGCCCGGATATCTTCTGTCTGTAGCGGTTGATCTGCGGTGGGGTGCAGCGGCACTCCTTGGCAGGGTCGGTGGCGTATCCGCATGGGCATGGATTCATGGCGCAGAGGAGCATGAAGTTCGCCGGAAAGGTTATAGAATGGCTCGCGCGTGAGATGGTGACGTGGCCGTCCTCAAGCGGCTGTCTTAGCACCTCAAGGGCCCCCCTTCTGAACTCCGGAAGCTCGTCGAGAAATAGGACTCCGTAATGGGAGAGCGATACCTCTCCCGGCAGAACGGGGTTGTGCCCCCCGCCTACGAGCCCCGCCTCGGATACGGTGTGATGCGGCGCCCTGAAGGGGCGATGTGGCAAGAGCGACATCCCGTGCGGGAGTAGCCCCGCGACTGAATGCACCCTGCTTGACGAGATTGCCTCGTCGAGGGTCCATGTTGGGAGAATGGTCGGCAGTCTCCTTGCTATCATCGACTTGCCGGAGCCTGGAGGGCCGATCATCAGGACATTGTGCCCCCCGGCGGCGGCTACCTCTATCGCCCGCCTTACATGTTGCTGCCCCTTCACGTCGAGAAAATCGACTTCATCTCTGTAAACGGCGTTGGTCCCCGCGAGGTCGGGAACGGCCGGTATTATCTCTGTTTCGCTGTTAAGCCATGCCACCGCCTGCGCCAGGTTTTCCACAGGGATAACCTCTACCCCCTCTACCACAGCGGCTTCGCGGGAGTTCTCTGCGGGTGTGATAACTGTCCCATGTCCGTTATCCCTGACCGCGACCGAAATGGAGAGCGCTCCGCGAACCGGCTTTACCCTTCCGTCAAGCGCAAGCTCACCGACGAGGTAGGTGTTACTCAATCTGTCGGGTGAGATCACCCCCTGCGCCGCGAGTATTGCCACCGCGATTGGGAGGTCGAACGCGGAGCCTTCCTTCCTTATGTCGGCGGGGGCGAGATTTACGGTTATTCTCTTTATTGGGACGTTGAAGCCGGAGTTCTTTAGCGCGGAGAGTATCCTGTTCTGGCTCTCTTTTACCGCCGCGTCAGGGAGGCCGACGGTTACATATGAAAATACCCCCGGCGTCAGGTCTACCTCCACTTCCACCGGAAACGCCTCGATTCCAAGATGTGAAGCTGAATGAACTTTTGAGATCATGTAGTGCTATTTAACAGTAATAAACATGGAACGGTCAATATGGATTGGAATATTTATTATATGGGACGCCTCTACGGCGGGTTTATGAAATGGGAGATGAAAAAAATGAACGAAAAAAATGCCGAAGCATGCCGGACAGCTAATTCTGTCCGGCACTCCGGTGGATTACTATCAGTTTCTCTTTTCGGGTTTAAAGCGTCTTGAGATAGTCGATTATGTCCGGGATACTGTTGGAATCTATCTTCAGCTTCATTTTTGTTTTGTCCCTTTTAGCGCCGTCTTTCATCCTGCTTTTGAGTTCCTGGGTTTCCTTGTCGTTTTCTTTCCAGACCGCCTGCGGATCTGCTATCCATTTTGTCAGCCATGCGTCGGTATGCCGTTTGGTGATCCCTGCCAAACCTGGCCCCACCTTTGCCTTGTCGTTAATATTGTGGCAAGCGGCACATTTCTTCTTGAATAACTCCTCACCCTTCATCGGGTCTGCTTTCGCTGAAGCGGAAAATGTGAAGAGAAACAGAAGTGTTGTTACAAGAGTAATTAAAGTTTTCATATTGACCTCCTCAACGGAATTAAAATTACATCAGAAGACGGATAAAACAGTTCTATTGGCTATTATAAATCCTATATCGCTTTTTTCCTAAATAGCCATATATGAACGCCACGGGGAGAGCGAGAACCAGTATAGCGATCACCCCTGTTCTCCCGCCGATCAGCGGATCGGCATTCGGGAAAAGGATGAGCCATATGCCGTACGCCTGTGCGTTGAATACACCGTGGGCGAACGAAGCAAGGAGTGTGCTACCAGAGGCAAGCCAGAGAAAACCGAACAGGATACCGAGGAGTGTCAGCACTATCGTAAAGAGCGCCGCTCCGACAAGGCGGTTCTCCTCAAAGGCAAAGCCGAGCAGGAGAACAAAGGGGACATGCCAAAGGCCCCAGATGAATCCGGAAAGGACGAGGGCTCTCCATTCGCCCAAAGGGAGGAGTTTCGGCAACAGGTAGCCTCGCCAGCCGTATTCCTCCCCGAACGAGGGGATGAAGTTCAGAATCGGCCCTGTCAGGAGCGAGGCCGCGAATACGGCGGCGATGATCACCTCTTGAGGCGCGAAGAGATCCTCCTGGGTCATCCCGTATTTTTCGAAAAAACCTTGAAGCGTGAAATCCGGCGCGGCATCGAATATCCACGTCAGTGAATATAACAGCAGAAAAAGTAACGGCATTCCCCCCCAAACATACAGGTAGTATTTCCCATGGCCCCATTTCATGCCGGCATTGCCGAAACCCTCACGCGTGATGAATTTACGGACTATGAAAGCGGAGAGTCCTGGAGAGAACATCAAGGCCAATACCAAAAACTGGATCGTGTGGCTTCTGACTGATGCGTTCCTGTCCGTGGCGAAGAGAAGAACCGCGAGCGTGACCCCGAATACGAATGCAAGGAACCAGGCCAATCCTCTTTTATCCAGTTTTTCCATTCGGAGCCTTCCGAAAAAGAGTTTTAAAGATACAAATATTCTATTTCACGCTCGACAGAAATCAAATTTTCCTCAATCTTGTCTGGCAAAACCGGAATATAGTGTATTGCCTAAAGGGGTGGAGCGGGGGATAATCCGGTGATGGAGAAAAAACGGTTATTCCTTATAGACGCGCCGGGATTCTACTATCGCGCCTTTTACGGACTGAAAGGGAACCTCAGGTCCGCAAAGGGGGAGCCGACGAACGCTGTTTACGGTTTCGTGAAAATGATGGGGAAGATCATCCGCGAGGAGAAGCCAGACGCCGTGGCTATAGCCCTTGACTCAAAAGAGAAGACATTCAGGCACGAGATGTATCCGAAATACAAGGAGAGCCGGATGAAGATGCCTGAAGAGCTGAGCGTTCAGCTTCCATATATCGAAAAGCTGATTGAGGCGTTCCGCATTCCGATACTCAAGGAGAGCGGGCTTGAAGCGGATGACCTCCTCGGTTTCGCGGCGCACAAGGGGGTTGAAGAGGGGTACAACGTAGTCATCGTCAGCGGCGACAAGGACCTGATGCAGCTCGTGGGGGGGAACATCACGATGTTCGACCCGATAAAGGAGAAGTATATCGACTCCGAAGGGGTGAAGGAAAAATTCGGAGTGGAGCCGGGGAAGGTGATCGAGTTTCTCGGGCTTTCGGGCGATTCGTCCGATGACATACCGGGGGTTCCGGGTATCGGCCCGAAGACCGCGTTGAAGCTCCTCGAAAAGTACGGCGACATCGATACCATACTCGCGAATGTCGAGGAGATCGATAAACCGAAGCTGAAACAGTCCCTCATCGATAACGCGGATAATGCCAGACTGAGCAGGAAGCTGGCGACCATAAAGGTGGACCTTGAGATCAAACTCGACATTGAGTCGCTAAAGCTTGGCGAGCCGGATGTTGAAACCCTAAATTCGTTATACAGGGAGCTTGGTTTCAAATCGCTTATAGAAGAGACTAAAACCGCTCCGCGAACGGAAGTGAAAACGGAATATAAAACGGTTCTTGCCGAGGAAGATCTGGACGCGATGATAAAGAGGCTTCGGGAGGCCGGAGGTTTTGCGGTCGATACGGAAACGACATCGGTCGAGCCGATGCGCGCGGAGCTGGTTGGCCTTTCGTTTTCCTGCAGTGAAGGGGAGGGGTATTACGTTCCGATCGGCCACGACTATATGGATGTGCCAAAACAGATTCCGAAAGATGTCGTCATCTCAAAGCTCAGGCCGATCCTTGAGGATGCTTCGCTTGAGAAGTGCGGACAGAATATAAAGTACGACATGATAGTCCTTGCCCGCGAAGGGATACACTTGGCATCTGTATCGTTTGACACTATGATAGCCTCCTATCTGCTTAACGCGGAGGAGAGGAGGCATAACCTCTCGTTCCTTTCGGAAAAATATCTGGGTCACGCTATGATCGAATACGAGGATGTCGCCGGCAAGGGGGCGAAGGAGATATCCTTCAAAATGGTTGAGGTGGAAAAGGCGGCGCACTATTCGGCGGAAGACGCGGATATTACATGGCGGCTTTCTGGGATCCTGAAACCGGAGCTGAAGCGCGAGGGATTGGAGAAGCTTTATTACGAGATTGAAATCCCTGTTATCGGAATACTTGCGCGGATGGAGATGAACGGGATAGCGATAAGCGAAGAGAGGCTTAAGGCATATTCCGTGGAACTCGACAGGAAACTGCAGGAATTGGAAAAGAAGATCTACGATGCGGCGGGGGAAGAGTTCAACATCGCCTCTCCCAAACAGCTCGGGGTGATCCTTTTCGAGAAGCTGGGACTGTCAAAGGTGAGAAAGACAAAGACAGGGATCTCCACAGACCAGAAAACGCTCGAAGCGCTTGCCGGGGAGCATCCATTGCCCGATCTTCTCCTTGAATACAGGATGCTTGCGAAACTCAAGTCGACCTATGTCGACCCCCTCCCCCAGCTGGTGCAAAGTGATACCGGCAGGATACATACTTCATTCAACCAGGCGATGGCGGCGACAGGGAGGCTCAGCTCATCGTCACCGAACCTGCAGAATATCCCGGTCCGCTCAGAGGAGGGGAGGAAGATACGCGAGGCGTTTCACGGCGGCGAGGGGATGCTGCTTATATCGGCCGATTACTCGCAGATAGAACTGCGACTCCTCGCCCACCTGAGCGGCGATCGCCTGCTGGTGGAGTCGTTTCAGCGCGACGAGGATGTCCACGCGCGCACCGCGAAGGAGATCTTCGGCGCGCTTGCAGGTGAATCAGAGGAGATGCGGAGGATAGCGAAGGCGGTGAACTTCAGCATCATTTACGGGAAGACGGCATTCGGCCTTGCCAGGGATCTGCGAATACCGAGAGGCGAGGCGTCTACGTACATCAACGACTATTTTTCACGGTATGCCGGGGTGAGGGATTTCATCGAGAAGGTGAAGGGTGACGCAAGGCGTGACGGCTTCGTGAAGACTATGTACGGCAGGGTGAGATATTTTCCCGACATAAATTCATCTAACAGGACGGTGCGGGAGATGGCCGAACGGATGGCTGTGAATACTGTCGTTCAGGGCTCCGCGGCGGACCTTATGAAAAAGGCGATGATAGCGGTAGACGCCGCATTGAAGGGGAGCGGCGCAAGAATGTTATTACAGGTTCACGATGAACTTATAATGGAGGCTCCTGAAGCGGATATGAAATCGGTGATGGAAACGGTTCGCCCGGCGATGGAATCTGCCGGGAAGCTGGATGTCCCGTTGAAGGTTCAGGTGAGTTTTGCGGATAACTGGGGGAGCCTCCATTAGCGGGTCTTACTTAATAGGCAGGAACCGGCTTTCTGATATCAGATTTAATGCCACTGTTCAAATTTTCTGTGATTCAGCCCTCTTTTCATACTCCAGGAGAAAAAGGGAGATAGACCTTCTTACGATCTCCGATTGTGAAATCCCCAGATCCTTCGCGATCTTCTGAAGCGGTTTGAGCTGGTCGTGGTGCAGATGAAAAGTCCTTGAAACCATGTCTGTTTTCGGCGTGGCCTCGAAAATATTGTTATGCATATTTCTCCCCCCTAATAGCTAAATATTATATTAATAACGAATAATAAAATTCATAACCATATTCTGTTAAATCTATCGGCGCATGTCAACCCCCCCCTATTCAAAAATTTCAGATTATTGTCCAGAGATGTTACATTACCTCACAAAACATTATGAGTTATTGAATTTGGCAGGAGAGGGGAATATGACTGAAGCAGGCAGGGAACGTGACAACGGCAGGAAAGTGGATGAATTAAGGCCGATAATTATTGAAACCGGGGTAAACATGCACGCGGAAGGCTCCGTGCTAATTTCAATGGGGAAAACAAAGGTGATATGCACCGCATCTGTGGAAGAGAGGGTTCCCCCGTTCCTGAAGGGGAGCGGCAAGGGCTGGGTATCCGCCGAATACTCGATGCTCCCCCGCGCGACCAATACGAGGACACAACGAGAAGCGTCAAAGGGGAAGCTCGGTGGCAGGACCATGGAGATTCAGCGACTCATCGGTAGGGCGTTAAGGTCGGTTGTGGATTTTGAAGCTATGGGTGGGGAGACATCCATATTGATAGACTGCGACGTGATCCAGGCCGATGGCGGAACGCGCACTGCTTCCATAACCGGAGGTTTCGTTGCGATGTATCTCGCGTTTGGATCGCTTATCAAGAAAGGCCTGATCAATAAAATACCGGTGCACGATTTTGTGGCCGCTATAAGCGTAGGCATAGTCAAAGGACGTCCAATGCTCGATCTCAATTATGAGGAGGATTATCTCGCAAGCACAGACATGAATGTGGTGATGACCGGAGGTGGGAAGTACGTCGAGCTGCAGGGGACAGCGGAGGAGCATCCTTTCAGCAAGGAAGATCTGGAAGGGATGACGTCGCTTGCGGAGTCCGGAATAATGCGGCTGGTTCAGGTGCAGAAGGAAGCTCTCAAGGGGGTGCTGTAAGCGGAGGTACGGGATCGTTCTTTTCGCTCCCGATATCCCTTGAGCCGTCCTCGTAGAAGCGGAAAACAAGATCGTCTTTGCCGACCATGTTCAATTTTTCCCTGGCGAGCTTTTCGATATTATGGGGATCTTCACGCGCGGTTTTTATCCGGTATTTAAGGAGTTCGTTTTCCTCCTTAACCCTCTTTAGGAGTTCCTTCTCGGAGAGGATTTTCTTTTCAGTTTTGAAAATGTTGCGGAATCCGTCGTCCTTGAAATAGGAAAAGACCGAGACCGCAAGGGCGAGGGCAAGGGTGAAATAGAAAAGGATCTTGGGCCGCAGTCCATGCGTCACCGCGTCGTCTTTTCTGGGGCCTGATGTCTCGTACCCCCCTCTGCCGGTATCAATTTTCATTTGTCAGGAATGTTCTCCGAAAGCGATACAGTTTTGCAAGATTTTACTTATATCCGACTATCGTCTCGCCTCTCTTTTGCCAAACTCAATAGGCCTCACGCGTGGAGGGGTTTTATTTTCCTCCAAAGGCTTTCCTGCCGGGGAAGAGCGCCATACCCCCGAGCTCTTCCTCTATCCGCAACAGCTGGTTGTATTTGGCGACCCTGTCGGAACGGCAAAGCGAGCCGGTCTTTATCTGTCCGGCGTTAACTGCAACCGCGATATCGGCAATGGTCGTATCTTCCGTTTCCCCTGAGCGGTGGGAGATTACAGTCGTGTAACCTGCCCTGTGCGCTGTTTCGATTGCGTTCAGCGTTTCAGTCAGTGTGCCTATCTGGTTTACTTTTATCAGGATCGAATTCGCGACCCCCTTGCTTATCCCTTCCTCGAGGATTTTCGAGTTTGTCACGAACAGGTCGTCGCCAACAAGCTGTGTTTTGTCGCCAATCGCGTCGGTTAGATTTTTCCATCCGTTCCAGTCGTTTTCCGCAAGGCCGTCCTCAATTGAAATTATCGGATACTGATTGACCCAGCTCTCGTAGAGCTTGACCATCTGGTCGCTGGAAATACTTTTCCCTTCGACTTTGTATTTCCCCCCCTCGTAAAATTCGGAAGAGGCGGGGTCCAGCGCTATCAGAAAATCCTTCCCGGGCTTGTATCCCGCCTTTGTGACCGCTTCGAGCACCAGGTCGACTGCTTCAGAGTTTGATTTAAGGTCCGGGGCAAATCCCCCTTCGTCACCTACGCTTGTAGATAATCCCTTCTTCTTCAACACGCTTTTAAGCGTGTGAAAGGTCTCTGCTCCCATCCTTAGCGCGTCGGCAAAACTTTTCCCGCCAACCGGCATGATCATGAACTCCTGGAAATCGACGTTATTGTCCGCGTGGCTCCCGCCGTTAAGAATGTTCATCATGGGGAGAGGGAGAAGATGAGCGTTGGCACCGCCGATGTACCTGTATAACGGGAGGCCGGAATATTCGGCCGCCGCCCTGGCAACAGCAAGCGAAACGCCAAGCAGGGCGTTGGCCCCCAACTTTTTCTTGTTTTCGGTTCCATCAAGTTTTATAAGGAAATTATCGATGTCCACCTGCGCGGTCGCATCCATGCCGAGCAGACGTGGGGCGATCTTTTCATTGATGTTCTTTACCGCTTTTACTACACCTTTGCCGACATACCTTTTTTTATCGTTGTCCCGCAGTTCGATAGCTTCACGCTTTCCTGTGCTTGCTCCGGAAGGGACAGCGGCCCTTCCAGCCGAACCATCTTCAAGAAAGATGTCGACTTCGACCGTCGGGTTTCCTCTGGAATCAAGGATTTCCCTTCCGATAACATCTACGATTTTGCCCATTTTCCCTCCACTCGAAAAGTTGCTTTTCCGGCACAATTATCGGCCTTACTGACCAGTTTATCGTAAATCCCCCCTGATAACCATCACGCTATCCTGCAGATAAAGAGATTTACAATAAATTTCAGTTGAATGCTAAAATATAAACTATAAATGTTTCTGTGTGAGGAGTCGATAAGAAGAAATGTCGGAACTTAAAAAGGGTCCAAGCGGAAGCGCGTTGCGCCTCATCAGGGAGGAGAAGATCGCCTTCAGGAGGTTCAAGGACGAAGTCCGCAAATTCCGCGTCCTTTTACCCTACATTTCCGGCCGCTCCGGGATGCTGGAAAAAAAGATCAGCCACCTGATGGAGCACAGGGAGAAGGAAGAGGGAACCTTAAAGCTCATCGAAGAGAAGCTGGAGAAAAACGTAAAGCGGCTCCGAGTTATAAGCAAAAAAGAGAAGGAGTATTTCACCAAGAAAGACGAGCTTACGCAAAGATATAAATCAATGCTTGCCGGCGATTTTTCCAGAGACGAAGTCCCATCACTTGAGGGTGCTTCCGTGGAGGAACTAAGAAAGGGGAAGGAAGATCTGTTAAATTCACTTTCAGGCAAATTTGAAAAAATAGAAGCCGAGATAGAATCCCTTGGCGCAGAGAGGGTGGAGTTGCTGGCAAAAAGAGATAGATACAGCTCCAGGAAAGCAAAGCTGGAGACAAAACTCGAAAGGGTAAGGGAAAAAGTGGCTTTGTACCGGTTTGACATTCAGAAAAACATACTGGAATTGAATAACCATCTTGGAAATGAGCGGGAGATAAAAAAGCAATACGCGGAGATTGTTGATAACATGAAAAAGAGCCCCAAACTTTCCGAGTGGGGGAACAAGGTTTTCAGGGAGGCATTTTCCACAAAGATGCCCGACAAAACCATCATTGAACTGAAGGGCTCCATTGGTGGGCCGCGCGATGTCATCAGCTCAGTCAGTGATGATTCACTCTCTTCCGATAATTCCTCTCTTCATTAATAAAGATGATCCTTGGCCACGGAATTGATGTAGTCGAAATTCCGCGGATGCAACGGATAATCGAAAAATACGGCGAAAGGTTTTTGGAAAAATATTTTGATGTTTCCGAACTGGAGTATGCGCGTGGTCTCAAAAATATCGCGCCTTATTTCGCTTCAAGATTTGCCGCCAAGGAGGCTTTTTCAAAAGCGTCAGGAACCGGGTTTACAGGTTTTGGATTCAAGGATGTTTTTGTAACGCGGGAAAGCGGCGAGCCTCCGAAGTTTGGATTTTCTGAAAAGCTGAAAACGGTTCTTCCCGGAATCAGGGAATCGGACTTTTTTTTATCCATCTCGCATGAAAAAAAAGTTGCCGTTGCATCCGTGATTTGGGTTCAAAAAAAGTAAAATTAACTTGCGGAAAATGCCTGTTTTATGTAATCTATCGCAGATTTCGATGGTCGAAAAGCATTTAAAAGTATGGTTGATAGGTTGGTAAATATTTTTTTCAAGAAGTAGGGGGTAAATTTAAATGGCCGGGAAAGCAATGACAAAATCCCAGATAGCTGATCACATCGCGAAAAACGCGGAGATCACCAAAAAACTTGCACTCGACATCATGGAGTCGATTGCAGAGTTGGCATATAAAGAAGCAAAAAACGGGTTTACCTTACCTGGGCTTGGCAAGCTTGTTATCCAGAACAGGAAAGCGCGCATCGGAAGAAATCCTCAGACGGGTGAAGAGATCAAAATTCCTGCAAAGAGAGTTCTAAAGTTCCGCATTGCAAAAGCTTGCAAAGATTCAGTTCTCGCTAAGAAATAATTTACTTTCGTAACACGCTGTTATCCGGGTGTTTCGATTTATGACTATCGAAACCCCGGGTGGCATTTAAAGATATTCCGCTACTCGCATAAGGTAAAATAGCGTGAAATGCTAAAAATTTTATCTACCGCGCAGATTAGGGAAATTGACCGCGCTTCAATTTCTGATTACGGCATACCCGAAACCATCCTCATGGAGAACGCGGGGATTCGCTCGTTGAAATTCCTTAAAAAGGTCTATGGGACGCTTACCGGTATGCGGGTGGCTGTTTTTTGCGGAAAAGGGAATAACGGCGGAGACGGCTTCGTTATCGCCCGGCATCTCCTCCTTTCCGGCGTCGAGGTGACTGTTTATCTTCTTTCGGAGCAGGCCGCTCTCAAGGGGAACGCCCGGCTGAACATGGAAATATTCCTGAAGATCGGGGGGCGGATAAAAGAGCTTGTTTCCGAGGTGGATATCAAAAAACATACGATTCCGCTAAGGCATTCGGATATTTATGTGGACGCCATGCTAGGCACGGGAATCGCCTCGGAGCTCAAAGGGATCTACCTCGCGGCTGTACGCAAAATAAACGAATGGAAAAAGTTTGTCCTGGCCGTAGATATTCCGACCGGTATCTGCTCGGACAAAGGGACCATATATGGAGATCATGTAAAAGCTGATGCGACAATTACGTTTGGTTTTCCAAAAAAAGGGATGATCTTTTTCCCGGCGGCGGAATCGGTGGGGACATTGGAGTGCGCGAATATAAGTTTTCCGCCTGAGCTTCTGGAATCTTCTCCATGTGAAGCGTTCCTTCTTGACGGTGAATGGGTATCGAAATTTCTAGGAAGGCCGTCGCCATCCGCTCATAAAGGGAATTTCGGCCACGCAGTTGTCTGCGGTGGATCACCCGGCATGGGCGGGGCAGTTGGACTTGCCTCTCTTTCAGCCCTTAAAGTCGGCGCTGGACTTTCAACAGCCGTTGTTTCACCGGAACTGTCACGTTTGTTTGAACTCTCCATCCCTGAGGTAATGTCTTTTCCGCTGAACGGCAACTACGATGAGGCATATGCTGAAAGTCTCCTTGCGTTCGCTTCCGGCAAATCATCCCTGCTTATCGGGCCCGGTATGGGGAAGAGCGGCAACGTCAAGGGATTCGTTGAAACGGTTATTAAAAAGTCTGAGGTTCCGCTGGTGATAGACGCGGATGGCCTGAACGCCATCGCGGGATCGCCTGATATCCTGAAAAATTCCAAGGCGCAGGTTACGGTAACTCCGCATCCGGGGGAGATGGGGAGACTGACTGGAATGAGCGCCGCCGAAGTTAACGAAAAAAGGCTCGAGGCGGCAAAGGAGTTTTCGGAAAAATATGGTTGCGTGACCGTATTGAAAGGGGCGCGAACGGTTATCGCCTCTCCGGGCGGAATACCAAGGGTAAATCCAACGGGGAATCCGAATCTTGCAAGCGGCGGTACCGGCGATGTTCTGGCAGGCATGGTGGCAGGTTTTATTGCGAGGGGAATTGAGCCGACCGATGCCGCTACCGTGGCTGTCTATTTACACGGGCTAGCGGCTGACATTTATTCCGTTGAAGTAGATGATTATTCTTTGTCGGCTTCGGATCTCGTCAGAAATATAGGTAAAGCGATAGCCAAAGTTTCCTCAGGGTCTTGATTGTCTGCCAGACTCTTTTTCTGTCTGGATCTCCAGCTTCTTTCCTGTCAGCAGGATTTTGATATCGTTTATCACTTCCCAGAGATTGTAGTTCATCCCCTTGTAGATTCGCACTACTTCACCTGATCTGTCCAACAGGAAAGTGCGAACGCTGTGATCATATGCCTGCTCCTTTTCGTTCCATATAAAGATGATTCCATACTTTGCCGCAATGTCTGCGATATCCCCCTTTTTCCCGGTAAGAAAAGCCCAGCGCGAAGGATCAGACTCCCATAACGCGGAGTACTCTTTAAGCATGGTGACGGTGTCTACATCCGGATCAAAGGAGACGGTAACAAGCTGAATATCGGCTCCGAGCCGGTCTGGAAACTTTCTCCCGATAAAGTTCATTCTTTTTGTTAATAACGGGCAGTGGCCATGCCTGCATTCTAGATATATAAAGGATAAAAGGACGATCTTCCCCTTGTACTGTTCAAATGTGATCCGGTTACCATCCTGGTCGATGAGGTAGCCGACGCGCGGAAGTCCGTCGTCAAGGAGGTATTCGCTTTCGGATCCAGATTGATTTTCATCAATTTGTTCTTCGGATCCGGTCTCAGGTGGATTTGCCTCATCCTGCATTTCGGGAGATTCGGCAATTTCGTCGCTTATGAAACTGTTTGAGTCGTCGGGCCTGAACACCCGTTCCGGTTCGGGTTCTTCAACTTCGGCTTCTTTCAGAATTATCAGACCACTCGACCCCTCTTCGATCGAGTTTTTGACGCCGTTCGTTGATTCGGCGTCTTCAGCGCCGGCAATTGGAGTAAAACAGTAAAAAAGCGCGCATAGCACCGCAACAGCCGCCGGATAAATCCTCTTCACTTTACTCATTTTCACAGTGAATGATAAACCAATACGCAAAACAAAAAAAGGAGAATGTATTATGAGCGTTTAAAGTCCAAACATGTAATATCTAAAAAATCGTACTATAATGGACAACAGCAAATTGATAGACTGTTTGCAGGTCGGTCGTATAATGGAAATCAGATGACAACGCCAAAGATGTTTTTTCATTGGATTCGGAATTACTGGAGGATTGAAGTGAGTAGAAATATAACTTTGAAAAAATATAAGTTTGTAATTGCGATAGCTCTAGCGGTTTTCGCAGGTTATTTTTTCTCCGATATAGGCCGGGAGGAAAAAGGGAAAGCAAGCGCGCAGACTGCTACCCAGATAAACAGCGAAAAGAATATTTTCGTCGGCATCGCGAAACGTGAAAAGCTGAAAGTTGTGAACATCTATACCACTTCAACTCCAAAACAGAGTCAGGTTCCCCACGGAGGGGGCGGACCGGGGGATCCGAACTGGGAGTTTTTCGAGCGCTTTTTCGGCGGTCAGATGCCTTCAGTACCGAGGCGTTCGCTTGGCTCCGGCTTTATCATCGATAAGGAGGGATACATCCTCACGAACAACCACGTAGTGGAAAAGGCCGATGATATCTCCGTAAAGATGTTCGACGGCAAGGAATATAAGGCCAAGGTTATCGGTACCGATCCTGAAACCGATATCGGACTCATCAAGATTGAGCCGAAGGAAGATCTCCCCGTTGTCGAGTTCGGCGATTCGGACGGCCTTGAAGCTGGTGAATGGGTGCTTGCCATCGGAAATCCCTTCGGTTTGACCCATACGGTAACGGTAGGTGTGGTGAGCGCGCTTAACCGCGACATAGGCGCGGGGAAATACGACAATTATATTCAGACGGACGCTTCAATAAATCCCGGCAATTCGGGAGGACCACTTTATAACATCGACGGCAAAGTTGTTGGCATCAACGGCGCAATCCTCCCCGGCGGAGGAGGGGGAAATATAGGCATCGGGTTTGCCATACCCATAAATATGGCCAAGCTGATACTGAATGATCTCAAGTCTGCAAAAGGTGTCAGCCGCGGATGGCTCGGCGTGGTTATCCAAAAACTGACCCCCGAATTGAAAGCGGCATTAAAACTCAAGGTGGAACATGGCGCTCTCGTTGGGGACGTGACGAAAAACGGACCGGCTGAGAAAGCCGGATTGCAAAGAGGAGATTTGATAACGAAATTCGGGGATTCGGAGATCGCCGATTACCATATGCTCCCACGCGTAGTAGCCTCTCACAAACCCGGAGCAAAGGTAGACGTTACAGTCATAAGGAACGGGAAAGAGCAAAAGTTCAAGGTAAAACTTGGCGATCTAAAGGCGGCATTTGAGGCCAAAGGTAGAGAAGCTCCCCAAGAGGAAGAGCAGTCCAGCAATCTTGGGCTTCTGGTAAGGACGCTTACTCCGGATATGCAGAGGAGATACGGACTGAAAACGGACGCAGGCGTGTTGGTAGCGGAAGTTCAGCCAAGCGGGGCCGCTTCAAAAGCAGGCATACAGCCTGGTGACATTATTGAAGAAGTCAACAGGAAGCCGGTAAAGACTGCCGAAGAGTTTAACAGTGTTGTTTCAAGGATAGAAAAGGACGAGCCTATTCTGCTGGTTGTAAGGCGAGGGGAGTCCTCTAATTTTGTTATTGTCTATCCGAATCAATAGAACTGCGGTTTTTTTAGCACAATTGTCAGCCCACAGTCTGCGGACTGTGGGCTGATTAAATATGTCTTGTCTCCGAATCGGGCAGGTTGAAAAGGTGTTATAACCGTTCTTGCCGTAGCGGCCGGGTTTCCAAAGGGAATTACGGCATTTGCCGCGGTATTTCATTGCAAACAGTGAATTGAAGGTCTGGAAGAATAATGGGTGATTACCACAGGAATCTGAAAGCTCTGGGCGAGGGGAAAACGGAATATCAGTACGATAATCCCACTGCGAACATACTTGAAACATTTCCTTCGCCGATAAGCGAGACCAATCAATCTGAGATCGTCATCGAGGCGCCTGAATTTACATCGCTCTGTCCCGTGACCGGCCAGCCGGATTTCGCAAGAATCGTCATTGCCTACACCCCAGATAAATTGTGCGTTGAAAGCAAGTCGTTGAAACTTTATCTGGGCGCTTTCAGAATGCACCGGGGATTTCACGAGGAGTGTGTAAACAGAATAGTAGACGACCTGGTAAGCGTGCTGAATCCCGTGAGAATAAGAGTCGAAGGGCAGTTTACTCCGAGAGGGGGGATAAAGTTATGGCCTTCGGTAACATGGGAGAAAAAAGGGGCTTCCTGACAGCGAATTGTTCCTTGATTATGATTGACGGCTCCGTACTTCTTGCAGCCGGGCACCGTGTCAGTTTTTAACTTCGTTTTTAATGACGGGGCTAAAGAGTCTGTTACAGATCGAAACTGAGAGTTATCTGGTTCCCTTTTTCATTGAATGATATCCCGGACGCAAATGTGCGAATCAGTATTATTCCGCGACCATGAGTCTGCATGATATCGTCAACGTCTTCCTTTTTCAGGAAATATTTCCAGTCGAATCCAGGTCCTTCATCCTTTATGGAGTATACCGCTCTTCTGTTCTCATAATGGTAATTTATTAAAACCTTTCGGCTCATATATGGCTCCGCCTGTCTCCGTTCATTGAACATGGCGTTGAATTTCTCAAAACTTTCGTCTTTGAGTTTTGACGGAACCTCAAGGTTTCCGTGCACTATTGCGTTTGTTATCGCTTCCTCTACTGCCAGTTCAACCGACCGTTTTTTAACGTTTTCCCCCCTGTCGGGCAAAAGGCTTGTAAGAAAAAGAGTTGTAGGCATGATATGAACGGGATCGTTTGGCAGGGTGATGGACTTGTTTTCATAGTCCACAAAATCGTAGATCGCTTCAATCAACTCGGTGGATTTGTATTTTTTAGCCGCCTCGGAGAAGCGGTTGACTATCCATTGCGCGTCATCCTTGTCCTTGATGCCGATGCTGTCAGCATGTTCGAGAGCGAAAATCCTGATTTCTTCATTGAATTTTCTCTCCTCTTCAATGGCAATATCCCTTTCGATCTTTCGTGTTTTCAGTATTTGGGCGGTATTTTGAACCTGGTCTACCAGTATGCCGATCTCTTCGGTCCTCGGTTCCGGAAGAACGGCATTAAAGTTCTCATGTTTGATCAACTCTATTGCCCCCGCGATCCTGTTTATAGGGTAAATAATATGGCGCGATAAAAGACGATAGAATCCAACCGAAAGAAGAATGAAGAGCACGGCAACCTCAAAGGCGATCTGATAGACAATCTCCCGCGCCTCATGGTTTCGCTCCTTGAGGTCGAAAATGAACTCCGCGACACCTATCACTTTTCCCGGCGGTATTGGTTCGTCATTCAAACCGTGGTGGCATTTTTGGCACGTCTCGTCGGAAAAGAAGGGGGTGAGCAACCTTAAGGAATCTCCCGACAATCCGATATACTCGCTCATATTTCCGTTCATGATATTTTCTTCTATTTCATCCTTTGGAATTTCTCCATCACGGACTCCGTACTGGCTCTGGACATATTTGCTCCTGACCATCCTGAACTCAAAATTCTTGACCTCTTTGAATTTGTCGACAGTATTTCTTATCTCAGTCTGGTCACCGGTGTTCATCATCACTGAAAGAAGCCCGGATTTGATCAGTGCAACAGCGGTATAGGCCTCCTGTTCAATATTCGCAATATCGCGCTTGTTAATTGAGTATGGAATAAGAAATGATAGGGAAATGATTCCGAGAATGGCGATCGCGAACAAGACCTGAAGCATCTTTATCCGCAATTTCGGCAATTTTTTTAGTAACTTCAACCTACCCCTCACTTAATAAATACATATATATGTCATTATAAATATACCATTTAGGGGGCCGGTATGGAATGAATCGTTATGCTTGACTCAGCCAGTGCGGACAAATCTTGCTATTACGCAAAATGAGTTCCGATAGGCCTGAATAGCACCGTAGGATAGCGAGAGGAGGGGCTACTAGTTATCCCGCGGGATAGCCAGCATTCTTTCAAGTGCCTTTCGAGCGCCCGAGAGGATCGGCTCCACGACTTTTATAACGTGCTTCATATCCCTCAGTGCGTCGCGCAGATCCTCAAGTGTAGTGATCTTCATGTTCGGACAGACAAGGTTATTCGAAAGGAGGATAAACTCCTTTTCGGGATTATTTTTCCTGAGCCGGTAGAGTATTCCGAGTTCGGTTCCGACAATTATTTTTTTTGCGGATGACTCTTCGGCGAATTTATAGATTCCGCTTGTGCTTCGAACCTCGTCCGCCATTGTCACTACCTCAGGTCTGCATTCAGGGTGCACCACTACTGGCGCTCCGGGATTTGCCTCTTTTGCTTTTTTCACCTCTTCTTCCGTCACGAGCTGGTGTGTCGGGCAAAATCCTTTCCAGTAATCCACCTTTTTATTCGTTTTCATGGCGGCATATCGGGCTAGATTCATGTCGGGCGTCATGTAAACAGAATCCCCTGGGAGAGAATTTACGACAGCGACTACATTCGCGGACGTACAGCATATATCGCTTTCGGCCTTTACTGCGGCGGAGGAGTTTACATATGTGACTACGGGTACGCCGTTTAAAGTCTCTTTTTTCTTTTTGAGTTTTTCTGCGGTGATCATGTCCGCCATGGGGCAGCCCGCATCCTGATTTGGAAGAAGTACGGTTTTTTCGGGGGCGAGAATTGCCGCGCTTTCAGCCATGAAATGGACGCCGCAAAAGGCGATAACATCGGCCTTGCTGTTAGCGGCTATCTGGCTTAGCGCGAGAGAATCTCCGCAGTGATCGGCCAGTTCCTGTATTTCGTCCCTTTGGTAATTGTGCGCGAGGATAACCGCGTTACGTTCCTTCCGCAATTTTCCTATCTCGGCAATAAGGCTTTCCATGGTCTCCATAATGGGGGATAGAGTGTCACAATATCCTGCGTCATTCAAGTGGCTCTTTTGCGTTGTAAAATCATGTTGGGTAGAGTCTTGCTGTTTGTTATATAATAAAAACGATGAAGAAAATATTCTCGTGGGTCACGATCGTAAGCCTTGTCGGGCTTTCAGTCTGTTCAAACAGCTTCATCTCCGCATTTGACGGACCGGCCGCAATCTCTCCCCACACGTCAGCCCATCACCACGGCATGCCGGAAGATTCTTCCGAAAATATGCTGGGACATTCCATGGAGTGTTGCGCGGTCGTTTCTTCGGGGCTTATCCTTCCAGATAACCTCTCGGTATCAGTTTATTTTGCCATAGTATTTTTTGTCCTCGTTTACAGATTTATTGTTCCTCCAAGGATACTTCTCCCCGTTTATCACCCTCCAAGACCGTAATCCAATTCACCAACAGGACAGGTGCGTCCGCATTTCACGCTCTTTCCGCACACTGTTGAGTCTTGAATAGATTTTTTTAGAGGATTGGTATTTTGATGCGTATTTACATGGCAATTGCCATTTTAATGATGTCCGCCTCCACTACCGCGTTTGGGCTGGAGGAGGCTAAAGGTTCGTCTGACGGGAAGACCATGCTTCCGGAGATCGCAGGTTTTTCCGACTACGCGCGGAGACTTTTCAATACCCACCCGGATTTGAAAAGTCTGGACGCATCTCTCGAAGCGGTGAAGAACGTGCCGGCGAGGGCCTATTCCCTTTCCAATCCGGAAATCTCGTTTGGGTTGATGAACGTCCCTGTTGGCTCATATTCCCTTTCAGACGAAGGGATGACACAGAAAACTGTGGGGGTCTCCCAGAAATTTCCCGCGCCCGGCAAAAGAGGATTGATGAAACAGATCGCCAAGGATGACGTGGAAATCCAATCGGCTCTAATCCCGGAAAAGAGGCTTGAACTGATAGAGAAGGTTTCGATACTTTTCCTGGAGCTGGAATATCTGCAAAAGGCGAGGCGGGTTGTCAAATATAACACTTCCGTCATGGAAGGTTTTGTGAAGGTTGCCCTTGCGAAATATACGGTCGGCGCCGGGTTGCAACAGGATGTATTGCATGCCCAGACGGAGGTATCAAAGATGAGCGCATATCTGCTGGAGTTGGAGGAACGGTCAGGGATAGTTACAGCGAATCTTCTCCTGCTGGCTGACCTGCCGGAAGGGACCGATCTGGGAAGGGTTAAACTCCCGGATTACCAGATACCTTCTGGTGGAGCAGAGGAACTCGAGGCTCTGGCGGAAGGGGGTCGCCCGCTGTTCTCCTCTTTGCGGAGCAGGATAGAGAAAGCGGAAAGGAACGTGAAGCTTTCCCGGAAGGATATGCTGCCGGACTACATGGTAAGCCTTACCTACGGGCAACGTGATGATATTCCGGTTACAAAGGACGACCTGGCATCCGGTATGTTGACGCTTTCCGTGCCGCTTTGGAGCAATTCAAGGCAGAAACGGAAAATCGCTGAAGACTACATGCGCGTCGAGGAAGCAAGGGAGATGTACAATTCTGAAAAACAGAGATTGCGCATAGCTATCGCGGAATTGACTGCCGCTGAAAGCCACAAGGCTAAAATACTTGCCGTTTATGATGAAGGGCTTCTCCAGCAGGCGTCACAAACTGTGGACGCTACCTTGTCGGCCTATCAGGTAAACAAGGTAGATTTTCTTACGCTTGTCACAAACCAGGTATCCCTTTTCAACTACGGGATTAAGCGTGACCAGATCAATTTTCAGCGCAAGGCATCAATAGTTCGACTGATGCGTGTGCTGGGCGAACTGCCTACGGAGGTTGCAAATGTCGAATGAAAAGAGTTCCGAATTTTACAGGAGAAGATTTATTGCGATCCTTCTGGCCTCATTCATCCTTGGGGGGCTTTACCTGGCGCGACACCCAATAGAGCGGATTTTTTCAGGCGACCGGAAAATGGCGGAAAAATCTGTAGCGGTCAATGAGGAGCGGAAGATCAAATACTGGGTTGCTCCGATGGACCCTTCCTTTCGTTCCGATAAGCCGGGCAAGTCACCCATGGGGATGGATCTGGTCCCGGTGTATGAGGATGACCCGTCAGGCGGCAGAGGCGTAAGAATAGACGCCGCCGTTGAGCAGAGCATAGGCGTGAAGCGTGCAAAGGTTGAGATTCGCGAAATTTCCAAGGCGATAAAAACTGCCGGACGAGTCACTTATGACGAGAGGAAGATAGTGCGTGTAGAGAGCAAAACAAAAGGCTGGATAGAGAAATTATACGTCGATTCCACTGGACAGACCGTCAAGAATCACGATTACCTGCTTGAGATATACAGTCCAGAGCTTGTGGCCACTTCCGAGGAGTTCATCCTCGCCCTCGGTTATCGTGACGCTATTGGGAAGAGCCAGATTAATAATGTCGTCAAGGGGGGGGAGGCTCTCCTCGAGGCGTCGCGACGACGTCTGGAATTTTTCGATGTCCCTGAACACCAGATAAATGAGATGGAAAAAACCCGAAAGGTGAAAAAGACACTTCATATCCACTCCCCGGTCAACGGCGTGGTAACGGATAAAAATGTCGTTACCGGAATGCATGTCGCGCCGGGCATGGTTCTGTATACGATTGTCGATCTATCGACCGTATGGGTCATCGCGGAGATATATGAGTATGAAATACCCTGGGTAAGGGAAGGGCAGAATGTGTCCATGGAACTGCGTTCGATGCCGGGGAAGGTTTTCTCCGGAAAGGTAGCCTATATCTACCCCTACATGGAGGAAAAGACAAGAACCGTACAGGTGAGAATGGAATTTGACAACACTGACCTTGATCTAAAGCCGGAGATGTATGCCGATGTGGAGATACTTTCCGACGTACGCAGGAAAGGCGTGGCTGTTCCGAAAGGGGCGGTCATCAGGTCCGGCTCGAAGAGCATAGTCGTGCTCTCCAAAGGTTCCGGTTTCTATGAACCGCTTGAGGTGCGGCTTGGAGTCGAAGGGGGGGATTATTACGAGGTGATGGAAGGGCTCAATGAGGGTGATGAAGTGGTCACTTCCGCGAATTTCCTTATCGATTCCGAGAGTAACCTGAAAAGCGCTGTAAGCGGAATGTTGAAGACAGGAAAGATTGACGGGAATAGAGGGGTGAACAGCGGTGCCAGGATGGAGATGGAACGTCAGGATGATCCCAAACCAGATATGGATCACTCAAGCATGGATCATTCAAAAATGCCGCAACCCGAAATGGATCATTCAAAGATGGAGATGGATCATGGAAAACATTAAGGCGTTGCCATGCGGAGATAATTAAATGCTGGGGAAAATAATCGAGTGGTCGGTGAAAAACCGGTCAATGGTTTTGCTGGCGACAGCTTTTACAGTGCTCGCCGGGTACTATTCCCTGAAAAGTTTGCCTCTCGACGCGATACCTGATCTAAGCGATGTCCAGGTCATTGTTTACACAAAATACAAGGGGCAAGCCCCTCAGGTCGTGGAGGATCAGGTAACCTATCCAGTTTCCACTACTATGCTAGCGGTCCCTTTTGCCAAGGTTGTAAGGGGATACTCTTTTTTCGGAGTTTCGTTTGTATATGTGATTTTCGAAGACGGGACCGACCTCTACTGGGCGAGATCCCGCGTTCTGGAACAGTTAAGCGCCGTATCGCAGAAATTGCCTGAAGGGGTAATGCCGGAGCTTGGGCCAGATGCAACAGGGGTAGGCTGGATTTACCAGTACGCGATCGTGGATAAAACCGGCAGGCGCGACCTCTCGGAGCTTCGATCCATTCAGGATTGGTATTTGAAATTCGAACTTCAGACCGTGCCGGGCGTGGCGGAAGTCGCATCGCTGGGGGGATTCGTAAAGCAGTATCAGGTGGAGGTAAACCCGAACCAGCTTCAATCGCTCGGAATTCCGATTACCAAGGTTGGAGCCGCGATAAGGAACAGCAACTCCGATACCGGGGGGAGGCTCCTTGAAATGGCGGAAACGGAATTCATGGTGACCGGGCGGGGATACATACACGGCATTGAGGATATTGAAAATATAGTCCTCGATGTGAGCAAGACCGGTGTACCGGTCTACCTGAAGGATGTCGCAACGGTAAGGCTTGGCCCGGAGCTGAGAAGAGGGGTGACGGATCTCAATGGCGAAGGTGATGTCGCCTCGGGGGTTGTTGTGATGCGCTATGGCGAGAACGCGCTTGAGACCATACGGCGCGTCAAGGAGAGACTGGAAGAGCTGAAATCCGGTCTCCCCGAAGGGGTTGAGATCGTCCCGGTCTATGACAGGTCGTCCCTCATCAAAAGGGCTATATCGTTCCTTAAAGATAAACTGGTGGAAGAGATGGTTGTAGTTTCCCTCGTCTGCATGATTTTCCTAATGCATGTTCGATCGGCGCTGGTGGCGGTTCTCTCCCTGCCGGTAGGGATACTTATTGCGTTCATCATCATGAAATGGCAGGGGATAAACGCAAACATCATGTCTCTTGGCGGGATAGCCATCGCCATCGGAGCGATGATCGACGGCGCTATCGTAATGATTGAGAACGGCCACAAGCACCTGGAGCGGGATGGCGGGAAAAAGGAAAGAATAGATATCATTATTGAATCTGCAAAAGAGGTGGGACCATCCCTTTTCTTCTCCCTTCTGATTATCACCGTTTCATTTATGCCGGTATTCGCGTTACAGGCGCAGGAAGGGAGGCTCTTTTCCCCGCTTGCATTCACCAAGACGTATTCGATGGCCGCCGCAGCCTTCATAACGATCACCCTTGTCCCGGCTTTAATGCTTATATTCGTTAAAGGGGATATAGTCCCGGAGAAAAAAAATCCTATCAACAACTTTCTGATAGGGATTGTCTCTCCCATGATACGTTTTTCGCTTGGGAGGAGGAGGGGCGTAGCGGCGGCAGTCCTCCTTCTGTTTGCTACAAGTATTTATCCCGTATATAAAACCGGGTCGGAGTTCATGCCACCGCTCAATGAAGGGGACATACTTTACATGCCAACGACTCTGCCTGGAGTTTCCATAGCCAAGGCAAAGGAGATTTTGCAGCAGACCGACAGGATCATAAAAACATTTCCTGAAGTAGTAACCGTCTTTGGAAAGGCTGGAAGGGCGGAAACGGCAACCGATCCCGCGCCTCTCTCCATGATAGAGACGACCGTAACCCTGAAACCGAAGGAGGAGTGGCGCAAAGGTTTGACGATGAGCGGGCTGATGTCCGAAATGAACGAGGCGATAAACTTCCCCGGCCTGACCAACGCATGGACAATGCCGATAAAAACACGCATAGATATGCTGGCGACCGGTATTAAAACTCCGGTGGGGATAAAGATCGCAGGCAACGACCTTGAAGAACTTCAGACTATCGGGCGCGAAATCGAAACCATATTAAGAGCAGTTCCCGGTACGCTGTCGGTCTACGCGGAGCGGACCGCAGGGGGCAATTACCTCGATTTCGTGATTGACAGGCGCGCCGCTGCACGTTACGGCCTCCTCGTTGGCGACATACAGGCGGTTATAGCCTCGGCAATAGGGGGGATGAACGTGACCGAAACCGTGGAGGGGCGCGAGCGGTATCCGGTAAACGTCAGGTACAGCCGTGATCTTCGGGATAATATGGAAGACCTCAAGAGGGTGCTTGTGCCTACAAAATCTGGGGAACGAATTCCCCTTGCTCAGATCGCTGAAATCAAGCTGAGAAAGGGCCCGGGCATGATAAAAAGCGATAACGCCCGACTGAACGCGTATGTCTATGTCGATTTAAAAAGCAGTGACGTTGGGGGATATGTAAAAAAGGCAAAGGGGGCACTTGAAGAGAGATTGAAGCTTCCGCCTGGCGTTTCGCTGTCATGGAGCGGGCAGTTTGAATATATGGAGCGGGCAAAAAAGAGGCTCATGCTTGTTGTTCCTTTTACGTTGATTATCATTTTCCTCCTCCTTTTTATAAATTTCAGACGGATCAGCGACAGTCTTATAGTCATGCTGTCTATACCGTTCGCGTTGGTTGGATCTGCATGGCTGGTGTGGGCGCTGGGTTACCACTATTCGGTCGCCATCGGCGTGGGAATGATAGCTCTCGCTGGGGTGGCGGCGGAGATTGGCGTACTGGTACTTTTATACATAAACAATGAGATAAAAGCGAGAAAGCCCGAAAGCCGAAAGGAGCTGGTCGAAGCAGTCATCTCAGGCACGGTCGAAAGAGTTCGTCCGATAATTATGACGGCGGCCGCTGTCATTGGCGGACTTCTCCCTATCATGTGGGGCGGCGGCACCGGTTCCGAAGTGATGAAGCGGATCGCTACACCGATGATTGGAGGGATGGTAACGACAGTGATGATATGTCTGCTTGTTCTTCCGGTTGTCTATGTGGCTGTGTACGGGAGAGAATATCCCGGAGATGACAAGTGAGGAGCCGTTCCCTGTTTTCGAGGGTCTGTTTCTGTTCCAGCACTTCTGAATCTCAATACGAAGAGGTGTAATATATTGGAATAAGTTTGGGTTTGGGTTATCATATAGAAAACCGGATAATAATTTTTCCTGCGGATTTAAACTTTTCGAACGGAGATTCATCATGAAGGAAAATATTTTGGTAGTTGATGATAACCAAAGTATTCTGCAGATCGTAAGCGTGAAGATGGGGAAAGCAGGATACGCAGTAACGACAGCCGAAAGCGGAGCAGAGGCGCTAAAGTTAATTACAAACGGTTCCGCCGGAATCGACATAATACTCCTCGACCAGATGATGCCTGAGATGGACGGTATGGAAACATTTGGCAAAATTAAGGCCCATAGCCCAAACCTCCCGGTAATTATGCTGACCGGCCACGGCTCATTAAATCTGGCGATAGCATTCATGAAGGAAGGGGGTGCAGATTTTATCGAAAAACCGGTAGATTTCAGCATTCTGGAGGTGAAAATAAGGCAGGCGCTGGCAAAATCCGACTTGCAAAAGGAGATGGCCGTTTTAAAGGCTGAAAGAGCCTCGCTTTCAGGCACGCTTGAAATAATCGGGGAATTGACCCATAAGATAAATAATCCTCTGAATACGCTTTTTACTCACGTTGGTCTGATGATCGAAAAAAAGGAATGCATTGGCAATGCTGAAAAACTTCAGGACGCAATGGACAAGATCCATCTTGTTCTGATTGAACTTGAAAAGACGCTGGAAGAGAAAAAGGAAAAGATCGAGAAAGGCCTGAATTCCATTCGGAACTAGCGACGTCTGCTTCTGTATACCCCCTGTTTCACCCTTCTGTTGACAGGTATCTCTGTGACATCAGGAATATTCTTTCCCATTCACCTTGGTCTTGGCAGAGAGCCGTCGGTCTAAAAGCAAATTTTTCAAATGTTCACCGCTCTGTTCGACCGTCAGATATTTGTTTCCGGGGGATATCATAAAGATTGTAGTCAAATGTATACCAATGATAAAATTACATGATTATATAACGTTTTGAAAAACATGCTTATGGTTGGGAAGATAGAATAGATGGCGGTTACGAAAGGTCAGTCCAGCTTTAAAAAGACCATCCAGGATGAAACCAGGCATGAAAAGCTTGGTGACATGCTCAGGAAGGATGGGCGAATTACCGGGCGCCAGCTGAAACTGGCCGAGGAAGTTCAAAAAAAGAAGAGCGACTGGATAGGAAATATATTAATACAGCTCGGTTTCATTACCGAGGACGCGCTTGTCAACTTTATCTCGAAAAATCTTACGGTAGCAGTATTCGACGCAAAAAATGACTCCGTCTCCCCTGCGGCCGTAAAACTTGTTGAGTACAAAACCGCCAAGGACAATATGCTTATCCCTGTCGAGACCGACGGGAAGAGCCTGATTCTGGCCATGCGGGATCCTACCAATTTCAAGGCGATCGAATTTGTCGCGGGATCTACCAAGCTGTCAGTAAAAACAAAAGTCATAAGATTGCAGGATCTCGCGGACGCCTATAAGGCCAATTACAAGATATCAGATGAAGAATACAAGACGCTGTTCCCCAAAAAGAAAGAGGATGAGGATAAACAGCAGGAAGAAGCTACTTCAGAAGTCTCTTTCGATCTTGGCGAGATAATAACCAGCGCTGAGGAAGAGCTCGAAATTGCCGGTGACGAGGATATAGGTCCAGATGAGATAACCGCCGGCGATGCGGCGATCGTCAAGCTTGTCAACGGTATCCTGATCAACTCGGTGAAAAAGGGGAGTTCTGATATCCACATAGAGCCTTATGAGAAGAAACTTCGCGTACGGTATCGCGGCGACGGAAAATTGAGCGAAGACATGCAGCTCCCTCTGCAAATGAAGAACGCGCTCATATCAAGAATAAAGATCATGGCAAACCTGAATATCGCCGAAAAACGGGTCCCCCAGGATGGGCGAATAAAAATCAGGATAGGCGGCGGGAAGGTGGTCGATTTCCGCGTTTCCGTACTCCCTACTCTCTTCGGAGAGTCGGTCGTTATGCGACTCCTCGATCAGAGCAAGCTCCAGGTAGATATGACGAGGCTCGGATTCTCGGAAGTAGGATTGGCAAAGTTCAACAGGGCGATCGAGGCGCCACAGGGGATGGTACTGGTAACAGGCCCTACCGGTTCGGGTAAAACGAATACGCTTTACTCCGCGATAAACGCATTGAATAAGGAAGACGTCAAGATACTTACAGCGGAAGATCCTGTCGAGTTCAACTTTGAGGGGATTAACCAGGTGCAGGTGCGAAATGAAGTCGGGATGACGTTCGCCGCCGCCCTGAAGGCGTTCCTGAGGCAGGATCCGGAAATAATCCTGGTGGGAGAAATAAGAGATATTGAAACTGCGGAGATAGCCATCAAGGCCGCCATGACCGGGCATCTGGTCTTCAGCACGCTTCATACCAACGATTGTCCTTCGACGATAGGAAGGCTCCTTGATATAGGCATCCCCGGCTTCATGATCTCATCTTCCCTTGTTATGGTTGTTGCTCAGAGGCTTTTGAGGAAGATGTGCCCGGAGTGCAAGGAAGAAGTGAACAAATATTCTCCGCAACAGCTGTTGGACATGGGATTCCACAAGGAAGAGCTTGCGAGCTTGAAAATATATCAGGGTACCGGGTGCCCGAAATGCAACGGCGGATACAAGGGACGTCTCGGCTGTTTCGAGATCATGGAAGTAAACGAAGAGTTGAAGACTGCGATAACCGCGCAGGTCCCGGAAGATCAGCTGAGAAAAATCGCCATCAAGGAGGGGATGAAGACACTTCGCCGGGACGGTCTGGACAAGGTTGCGGAAGGGATTACTACTATCGACGAGGTGTTGGCAAAAACTGTTCTTCAGAAGGAGGCACTCCCCGCGTACCTGCTTACTCCGGATGAGCTTGTTTTCGAGGATGGAGATCTCATTATCCGGGAAGGGAACACGGACAAGAACTTCTATCAGCTGTTGCAGGGCGCGCTGGTAATAATCAAAAATGGCAGGGTTGTGGGAGAGATAACCCAGCCTGAGGAGTATTTTGGCGAAATGTCCGCATTGTTGAATCAGCCGAGAGTAGCGACCATCAAATCCAAAGGAAAGAGCGTTGTAAAGGTATTTCCAGGAGAAAAACTTGAAGAGACCCTCGCGAACCATCCTGATATCTCGCTTAGGATAGTTAAATCACTGATAGGCAGACTTACCGAAGCTGACAGGCTCCTTGCGAGGCTTTTGGAAAAATAATAATTCTGTTTCGTTCTTTCACGGTTGTTATGGCAAAAAAATATATTTTCTTTCTCCTGTGCGTCATATGCGTTTTATGCGAAACCGCCGATATCGCCTATTCGCAAAAGCCTGCCGGTGAAAACGGTTCCGATATCGTCATTGGCGAGAAGGAAGCTCTCCTCATAGCCCTGAAAAACAATTTTGATATCTTAATTACCCGGTCCGTTCCTCAGATAGGGGAAAGAAATCTCGGGCTGGCAGAATCGGAATTCGACCTTTCCCTCTATGGATCAGTGAACCGCACAAATAGCATTACCCCCTCCACATCAGTATTCGCAAATCCGGAGGTTGGCGAACAGTTCAAGGAGACATATTCTGTCGGTGTAAGGCAGAAGCTGAAACCGGGAACCAGGGTGGAGCTTGCATACGAAAAATCGACCACAGAGACAAATTCCACTTTCTCTGGGGTGAATCCGCAGTTTGACAACTATCTCAAATTGTCCATCAATCAGCCTTTGATGAAAGGGATGGGCCTCGACGTGAATAACACAAACGTCTACATCGCCAAAAACAGCATGAAGATTGACGAGAACGAATACCGGATGAGGGTAATGGACGTTCTCTCAAAGGTGAGGGATACATACTGGGACACGGTTTACCTTAGCAAGGAGCTGGAGGTTCAAAAAGAGTCGCTCGCCTTGGCGATAGATTTCCGGGAAAGAATAAAGTTGCAGGTAAAAGTCGGCGCGCTGGCTCCCATAGATATCGTAGCGGCTGAAGCATCGGTTGCGCTTCGGGAAGAAGCGCTGATAGATATTGACGAAATGATCCAGAATAACCAGGACGCGCTCAAGGCGATGCTGAATATGCGGGAGGCGAGACCCGGTTCGCCTGTCAGGATCGTTCCGAAGGACGAACCTCTCTTCAAGGCTGTAAAGGCGGATGTCGAGTCGCTGAAGAAAACAGCCTACGAGAACAGACCCGATTTCAAAAAGGCTCAGCTTCTAGTGGATATGAGAAGAAGAGAGTTGAAGTACAACAAAAATCAGCTCCTTCCGACAGTTGATTTGCAGGGCTCGGTGAGGCTGAAGGGTGTCCGCGGTGAAGGGCAGGAGGTTGTGGGGCTTGACGGTAAACCGGTGGTCAGCAATTTCGCCGGGACACAATCCGATTCTCTTGAGGATATGAAAAAAGGGGATTACTACGATTACTCCGTCGGCGTAGTGGCTGAAATGCCGCTGTTCAACAGGCCGGGGAGGCACCGGGCGGCAAAATCAAGGCTTGAAACCGAGATGGCGGAGAACTCCCTATTAAATGCCAGGCAGGCGATAGATGTCGGAATTCACAAGGTCGTAAGGGAGGTTGAAACGGCGGAGAAGCGGATATCGGCCAGCAAACTGTCGTTAAAGCTTGCGGAAAAGAAGCTGGAAGCGGAAGTGAAGAAGTATGAAGTAGGCTCCTCCACAAGTTTTGCGGTTCTGGAATACCAGAAGGATCTTGCCGCGGAAAAGACAAAGGCGATAAAGGCGGTAATAGATCATATCAAGGCTCTTTCGCACATGGAGCTGGCGACGGGGACTCTCCTCGATAAAAACAACATATCGCTGGAATTTAACGGCGAGTGAATCTCCCAAAAGTACTTGTTTATGAAACCGACTATCACAGGGCCTCAAGACTATGCAGAATTCTTGAAAGCGGGGGATATGTAACCCGCTCGGTTTTTTCCAGAAATGAAGCTGAAGGGGGGGGCAAAGGTTTCGATATCATTATCGCCTCGTTTGACCTCTTCCCTTTACCGCAGTTTTTCGACGGGATGGACAAGATCATCTCCGCTCCCCCCGCATTTTTCGACAGTGTGGAAAAGCTTGCCAAGCAGTACAATGCCCCCTGCGTAACCCATCCCTATAATGCAGGCGAAGTCCTCCCGATAGTAGGCGCCGTCGCCGAAAAGGTTGAACAGTCCTGGTCTACCAGCGGTGCGACCGAAACAGTCGAATCGGATTTGTTTCCTGAAATAATCGGGAATTCCCCGCAGATAAAAAGCATGAAGGAAATGCTTGTGCTGGCGGCGAGGTCGGACAGCACGATCCTCATCCTGGGGGAGACAGGAACGGGAAAAGAGCTGGTGGCTTCGGCGATCCACCGGATGAGTAAAAGATCGAAAGGCCCTTTCGTGGCTGTGAATTGCGGCGCGTTTGCCGAAGGACTTCTTGAAACGGAACTGTTCGGACATGAAAGGGGAGCGTTCACTGGAGCAGTTAAAAAACATATGGGTAAGTTCGAACTGTCGGATGGGGGGACGTTATTCCTAGACGAGGTTGGCGAAATGTCGAAGGCGCTTCAGCAAAAACTCCTCAGGGTGCTGGAGCAGGGGAATTTCTACAGGGTAGGAGGAGAGCTCTCGGTGAACGTGGATGTGCGCGTAGTATGTGCGACAAACAGGGATATCTTCGATATGGCCCAAAAGGGGGAATTCAGGAGGGATCTTCTTTACAGGCTGAACGTCCTCGCTTTGAAGGTTCCTTCACTTCGAAGCCGCGGGGGGGACAAGGAGTTTCTTGCGAGAATATTCCTCGACAGATATTCGAAAAGATACGGGAAGAGTATCGTCGCCCTATCTGAAAAAGTGGTAACGATGATCAACGAATATACCTTCCCCGGAAATGTGAGAGAACTTATGCACGCCGTTGAACAAGCGGTTTTACGAACGCACGGCGATGTTATAGATGACATTGAGTTCGGCGGAAGATCGATGATGGACAGATGGAATCCTCCGGTGATGGACGGGCTGCTGGCAAAGGAGTTTGCTGATATGAAAAACTCCGTACTCGAAGCGTATGAGAAGGAGTATCTTGACAGGCTCCTCGCTCTGGAAAAAGGCTCGCTCCAAAAAGTCTGCAAGAGATGCGGTCTTGACCGAAAGACGCTCTACAGGAAGATGAAACAGTACGGTCTGGATAAAAAGGGTTATAAATGACAAAACTCTTTATTCCGGCAATTCACCTGCCGAACGGACGGGACCTTTTCCGCATGTTGCCGTACACACCGTCGGATTATAAGAAGGTTCTAAAGGGTTATGGCGAGCGGAGCCTTCTGGAATCGACGCCGGAAGATTTCATTGCGCTTGCCGCAATGCCGGAAGAGGCATATCTCGATTTCCTGTTGTCTGCCGGGATGGGGACACAAAATATTATTCTGTGCCCCGGCAGGGAGAGCAACATTGCGGGGGATATTCTGGCTGATAAGGAAGTCTTTTCGCAAATTGAAAAGGCATCGGAAAAATGCACAGGGCTTTCTTTCTATATTCATCTTGAAGAAGAGAACGAGATAGCGGAAAAACTCGCGCGCAAGGAGGAAATTATGCATCCAGCGTTGACCAGGATGTTCAACCGCTACTATTTCCTTATACGGATTTGCGAGGATCTAGATATTGAATTGAATGAGAGCGTACAGTTGCGTTCCGGAAGGTTCCTGAAGTCGGCAAGGAGGCTTCTGGAAGAATGGGGGAAGATATTCGTGCGCGGTAACGAATCTGTTGGCGGGATGCATGCCTTTGCGATCGACGATGAAGCAAACCTGCGTAGGATAGCGGATGCGATATCACGGAACGTGAAGATAACCAGATATTTCGTCTCCAGGTATATGAATGTCGATACGAGCTGGAACGTCCAATTTCTGTTTGATGACAGTGGATATACTTTTTACGGATCAAGCAGACAGATAGTTTCCGGCGGAACTGCCCATGTAGGCAACGAAGGGGGGGCGGGTAATGCTCTGCCGGACGAAGTTTTAAAGCTTTGCACAAAAATCGCCGACAGGCTGGGCTCGATGGGAGCGAAGGGGCTGATTGGTATTGATGTCATGTCGGCGGACGGCAAGCTCTTTCCGGCGGAGATAAACGCGAGGAGAAATACATCCACGCCAGCGCTCTGTCTATATGAAAGGTTAGCCCGCAATGGAGTGGGTGAAAACCTTTTCTTCCGGGTGATGAGCTTGGATACACCAGGAGGGACAGGGTTCAATGAGTTCGCAGGGTTGATAGGAAAAGAAAACCTGTTTGATATCAAATCGGCGCGGGGGCTTATCCCTTATCATTTCGCTTCAAGCAGGGTAACCGGGAAAATTGACGCGGTGTTCTTTTCAGATTCAAAAGAAGAACTAAATGCCATAGTCATGGAGGTGTCTGAACGGCTTGAATGAAAGAGAAGTAGCTAAATAAGTAATATAGCCGTGGTATTTGGCCTGAAAGTTGGTAAAATCGGTACCCGTGGGAAATGAACTGAAAAATTTCATATCGCTTATCAGGGCCAAAGACTGGCTGAAGAACACTT
This sequence comes from Nitrospinota bacterium, assembly GCA_029881495.1. Lineage (NCBI taxonomy): Bacteria > Pseudomonadati > Nitrospinota > Nitrospinota bacterium. The sequence continues at coordinate 122,132 of JAOUMJ010000001.1, forward strand.
TCATTTTCGTCCCGCTTGTTTTCTCTGGGAACATGCTTGATATACAAAAAGGGTTGCTTGCGTTTCAGGCATTCTGGATATTCTGTTTTCTCTCGAGCGCTATCTATGTCTTCAATGACCTTGCCGATATTGAGGAAGATAAAAACCATCCTGAAAAGAGGAACCGACCGATTCCTTCAGGGATGGTAGGCACCCAATACGCATGGTCGGTCTTTCTCCTCTTTTTGGCGCTCTCGCTTTTATCCTCTTTGACCATCGGATTAGGGTTTTTCCTTTTTGCGGTTTTCTATGCTCTATTGAATATTGCCTATTCGTACCGGCTGAAAAGGGTGGTTATTCTGGATGTGTTTATTGTCGCGTCCGGTTTTGTCATAAGGCTCCTTGCGGGAGCCTCGGCGGTCAATGTGCCAGCCTCGCAATGGCTTTTGATTTGTTCATTCCTCCTCGCGCTCTTTCTCGCGTTCTGCAAAAGGAGGCATGAACTGGTCATATTGGATGAAAAAGCGGAAAGTCACAGGGATGTCCTGAAAAGCTACAGTTTAAAGTTTCTTGACCAGATGATATCAGTAGTAACTACCGGGGCGCTGCTCTCCTATATGCTGTACACAATTGACCCGCACACGGTATCTCAGTTTGGAACGGGAAACGTGATCTATACCTCGCTCTTCGTTGGATACGGAGTATTCAGATACCTCTATCTTGTTTATGAAAGGGATGGCGGGGGGAGCCCCGCGAACACGCTCCTCTCCGATCCGCCTATTCTCGTCAATATTTTTCTCTGGTCCCTCGCTGTCGCCTGGATGATCTATAGCTAACCGAACCTGGCTAACGATTATTGCATCGCCGATAAAAGCGCATGATCTCGTTTTCCGCAAAAGACAAAATAGACAATTAAACAGATTCTCAGGTTTTTTAAAAAGGGGGTGGTGTGGGCAGAAGGGGGAATCTGCCCACACCGGGGAGGTATATCATTCGAGGAGGGGTTACCTCTAATATGACTATAAATAGAGCATGAATCATGCCAAACAAAATAGGTAGTATAAACAATATGATAGCTTTACGCCTGAATTAAAATATGCGTCAAAAGAACCTCATGTGCTTCTATTGTGCGGTAAATATGCCCAATACACCTACTATTGAGGAGAAATGATGTTGCTAAAATACCTCATGTATTTATCTGTTGCGGTAAATAGGTTTGTCCAAGATTTTCCTGGGTGAATCAGGAAATTGGCGTTTTCCAGGAAATGACATGAATACTCGAGAGCTTTAAATTGTGGAAAAGTGATTTAACAAAATACCTTTAGTCTCAATCGCACGAATCTGGTTTATAGTTTGGGCACAGATGGAATTAACACCCTGCAGATACCAGGCTTCGAAAAAGATAGCACAGGCTATCTTCAGCGGACATCCGTGGGTATACAGGAGCCGATTGAGTTCGGCGATTGATGCGATCCCGCCTGGAAGTTTTGTGAAGATCGTCGACGGGGGCAACAAATTCATCGCGTATGGCATTAATGAAACGCGCGGTATAGTCGGCTTAAGCATCCTCTCCCGCGACGAGAAATTCGGTTTCGATTCTCTCCTGGATCGTCTGCGCGAAGTCTCAAACCGGAAGAAGGGGCTTTTCGGCGGCGAAAGGAGCGCGTATCGGCTTTTAAACGGAGAGGCGGACGGATTTCCCGGTCTTGCCTGCGATGTCTACTCGGATTCGGTAATATGGCAGCCATACCTTTCTTTCTGGGATGCGATAATTCCGCATTTTACCGGCGAGGTCGATCCGATACTCGGCACAAGCGGCCACTTGCTGAAGTATCCCGCGCATCGCAATGAGGAGAACCCCTGCCGCACTCTTGCCGGTGAAGTTAAGGAGCCGATCGTTTTCAGTGAGGGAGGGATTGAATTTCATTCTTTCCCCTATACAGGGCAGAAGACCGGTTTTTTTCTCGATCTGAGGGAGGTAAGGAAATTTCTTCCCGATATCCTGACCGCGGGTAATAGTGTGTTGAACTGTTTCTCAAGTTCGGGCGCTTTCTCCATAATTGCCAAGGCAAATGGGGCGAGCACGGTCATCTCGGTAGACAGCGATTCAAAATGCAGGGAACAGCTGGAAGGTCAGCTAAAGCAGAACAATATGCCGCCAACGGAGAATGAGTTTATCAAGGACAATGTATTTGAATATCTGGTCGAGGCGAAACTTCTGCCGGAGCGATATGGTCTGGTGATCCTGGATCCCCCCAATATGTGCACAAAAGCCTCGTCTCTCAAGCCCGCGTTGAAAGGGTGGCAAAAGCTGGCGTCTTCCGCGCTCCCTCTCGTAAAGCCTGGTGGTCACCTCCTCCTTATCAACTGTTCGTCGTTCATGACAAGGGAGATGTGCGAAAAAAGCCTCAAGTCCATGGAGGCGAATATTACGATTGAAAAGAGCGGGGGATTGCCAAAGGATCACACCGTTTCAAGAACCTTCCCCGAAGGGGATTATCTGAAGTGGTGGCTATATAAAACCCGATAGGGGGTTAATTGTTACTGAAAAAAAAGGGTACAGAGTGTGAATCCGTACCCGTCGCAAACGATTATCCTGGAAATTACTTTTCTATCGGCGCGCCCTGAACATGGTTTACGCCAGTCATGCCGGATTCAACGTTTATGACACTCGTAAAACCGTTTTCCGTAAGGAACCGCGCGGCGGACCTGCTCCTCATTCCTGAGCGGCAGACTACATAGATCGTTTTTTCGCGGTAGCTCTCAAGCTCACTTACCCTTGAGGCAAGATCCTGTACCGGGATCAGCTTGGCTCCTTTTATATGACCAAGAGGGCCGTGAAACTCCTGAGGAGTCCTTACGTCAAGAACGAGGCTGCCGTTGCCGCTCTTTATCGCCTGAACCGCTTCCTGGGGGGAAACCGATTTGAAAGTATCGTTGGATGCAAACAGATCGTATACAGCGCTCATAGCAAACATAATTGTAATTACTCCTATCACTAACTTTTTATTCTTCATTTGTTCTCCATAATTTCAAACCGCCACCGCCTATTTATTACCGGTGCGTTATCCACTTAGATACCTTTTCTTATGACAGGTTTCAAAAATAAATCATGATTAACAGGAAAACAACAGGAATATCCTGTCAGCCAATTATAGACTCACTTATTGGGTATTGAGTCGTTTTCGTATCACCAAAATTGCGAGGGGAGCTTTTTCAGGACTTTTGGCAGGTGTGTTGCGCCACAGAAAATTGGAGGGAAATAAAAATGGCTAAAAAACTATTATGTAAAAGGCGAATATACAGATACTTACAGTCTGGGGGTATGGTTTGAGAAATATTAAAATCTAAAAATGATACAGGGTGGAGAGTGTTAAGAATTACCGCACATTTTTTTTAAAAACGTGCACTTTTTTAGAAATAAAAACCGTATTTGTAGTCTTAAAAAAGCAGGAAAAACAAAAGCATAATTGTAACTGTTTGAATAAATAGGGCAAAGTGCCTATGCCCCCCCTTTTGGCACCTACCTTGCACACTAGAATGAGCAAGGAGACATAGTAATGAGAGCAAAAACAATAGAACCAAGGGAATCGAAAAGAGCGGCTGTAAGGGTCTGCAATCATTGCGGCGGTACATTGAGATTTTACCGCGGATCACTCTCCTGCCTAATGTGCGGCAGGGACGTGGATCACTCATGCAAGGATTGTGATGTATCCGCGCAACACCACGTTTTAGCCAAAACAGGCTGAACAGCTACTCTTTTTAAAATAGAAACTGTTTGGCGGGCACTTGGATAGCCAGGTGCCCCTCCAGAGCAGTACAAGCCGATAAAGTTTGTTGACCCCCTTCTACCATTCGTTTCTAATATGCCTGCATGAAGATTTCAGGAATTTCCGTAATAGGTGGTGGGGCGTGGGGCACTGCCCTTGCCAACCATCTGGCAGTAAACGGCAACAAGGTTATTATCTGGGCATATGAGAAGGAAGTCGCCGACGACATTAATGCGCGCCACCAAAATTCCGTTTTCCTGAAGGATATAGATCTCAGCCCAAACATCACAGCTACAAACAGCATCGAAGAGGCTAGCAAGGGGAACATCCTGATATTTGCCGCCCCTTCACACGTCATGGAGGGGATAGTCCGGCAGATGGCCAAATTCGTAAAGCCGGACGCAGTCATTGTTTCAGTCACCAAGGGTATTGAAAACGAAAAACTCCGGTTGCCTTCCCAGATATTCGAAGAGCTTCTTCCGAAGGAGATATCAAAAAAGCTGGTCTGCTTCTCCGGCCCCTCATTTGCCAAGGAGGTCGTTTCCGGTCTCCCCACCGCCATAACTGCCGCATCGCTTGATCCATCGTCCGCGAAGACGGTGCAGAAACTGTTGAGCGTCGGGAAAATGAGGGTATACACCAACGACGACAAGATCGGCGTGGAGCTGGGGGGTGTGGTTAAAAACGTTGTCGCCATAGCCGCGGGAATTTCCGACGGAATGGGTCTTGGTCATAACGCCAGGGCCGCCATCATCACCCGCGGTCTTGAGGAGACTATCAGGCTCGGTAAAAAAATGGGTGCAAAGGAGAAAACATTCAGGGGGCTTTCAGGGATCGGCGATCTGGTGCTCACCGCGAGCGGTGATTTGAGCCGGAACCGCACGGTCGGTATGCGTCTCGGTGCTGGTGAGAAGCTTGAAGATATTGTATCGGGGATGAAGATGGTAGCTGAAGGGGTGCGTACAAGTCTCTCCATTCACAGGCTCTCGGAGAAACTGAAAGTAGATATGCCGCTTTGCGATGAGGTCTACTTCGTCTGCCACGAAGGGAAAGATCCGCGCGAGGCGCTCGCCGATCTCTTTGGCAGGAGCCTTAAAGACGAGTTTCATGGATAAGCTCAAGCTTAAAAAACTTCTCGAATCTGTAAAAACCGGCGATGTGAGCATCAGCCGCGCCATGGAAAGCCTTGAGGGGGAGAGCTATGAAGATATTCTTTACGCGAAAGTCGACCATCACAGAGAGAAGCGGCAGGGTTTCTGCGAGGTAATATACTGTCCCGGAAAAACATCGGCGCAGATATCCGGCATCGCGAAAAAACTTCTCGCCAGGTCCGATCATCTCCTCGCAACCCGTGGCGACAGGAAAATATACTCGTCCATTAAAAAGATCTCGCCGAAAGCGAAGTTTCACGAGGCAAGCGGCGCGATAACGGTCGAAAAGAAGAAGAGAGAGCGGAAAGGAAACCTCCTCGTCATTACCGCCGGTACAACCGACATCCCGATAGCAGAAGAAGCGGTCGTTACCGCCGACATCATGGGGACGGCGGCAAAGGCGATATACGACGTCGGCGTCGCGGGGATACACCGTCTCCTCGACCAGCAGGAACATCTCGCCAAAGCTGACTGCATTATCGTGGTCGCGGGGATGGACGGGGCGCTCGCTTCGGTAGTCGGCGGGATGGTAGCGGTCCCTGTTATTGCGGTGCCGAGCTCGGTCGGCTACGGCGCCTCCTTTGGCGGACTCTCCGCGCTCCTGGCGATGCTGAATTCATGCGCGTCGGGGGTTGCGGTCGTGAATATCGACAACGGTTTCGGCGCCGGAGCGCTGGCGCACAAGATCGTCTCGCAGAAATACTCCGGCGGGGAAAGGGGTAAATAAATATGAAAACAGCGTGGTTTGATCCCTTCTCCGGCATAGCGGGGGACATGGTGATAGGCTCCATCATCGGCGCGGGTGTATCGCTTGACTATCTTGAAACGGAGTTGAAAAAACTCGGCCTCTCCGGCTACACGCTTAAAGCGGAGAAGGTGAAACTGAATTCCATAACAGCGATATCTTTCAAGGTCGAAGTCACGGAAAAGCAGAAGAGCAGGAACCATGCTGAGATTAAAAAGATCATTCAGGATTCCACGTTGAGCGAAACGGTGAAGAGTAATTCGCTGAAGATGTTTTTAAAAATTGCCGAAGCGGAGGCTGAGGTTCATGGCGAACCGCTGGACAAGGTGCACTTTCACGAAGTAGGGGCGATAGATTCGATAATCGATATCGTCGGCGCCTCCATAGGCTTTGAAAAGCTCGGCATCGGGAAGTTCGTATCGTCCCCCATTCCGCTCGGGAGCGGGAGCGTGAAAACATCTCACGGAATAATGCCCGTACCCGCGCCGGCGACGCTTCTTATATTAAAGGGCGTTCCCGTGGTCGGCGGCGGCCCGTCGATGGAGCTGACCACCCCTACCGGCGCGGCGATTGCGACTGCGCTTTGCGAGAATTTCAGCGGTATGCCGTCCATGAAACCGGAGGTAACCGGCTATGGCGCGGGGAGCGCCAAAAGGGGAGACGGAATGCCGAATCTCTTTCGCCTTGTCGTAGGGGAGGAGATTGGGAAAACTGTTTTTTCCACGCGACTGGTGATAATGGAAACGAATATCGACGACGCGACACCAGAGGAGACGAGCCACGCGGTAACGAAACTTTTTGCCTCGGGCGCGCTGGACGTCTGGGTGACGCCGGTGATGATGAAGAAGGGGAGGCAGGCGTTCACCATTTCGGTTCTATCCGAGCCGGTGGAAGCGGAGAAACTGATGAACCTCCTCCTTGAAGAGACGCCGACTATCGGTGTCCGCCGTTACGAGGTCGATAGATACGAGTTACCGCGAGAGGTGGTTGAGGTAAACACAAAATATGGCAAGGTGCGCGTGAAGATTGTTAAAACTCCGTCAGGAAAGAGCCGCGCGAAGCCGGAATTCGACGATGTAAGCGCCATCTCTCAAAAGAATGGCACTTCGTTCCACGAAGTCTATTCTGAAGCGCTGAATCTGTTTCAAGGCGGGAAATAAAGATTCAATCTCTCAAGGAAGTCTTTTGTCAGTTACTCCCGGTTGTGCGGAAGGGATAGTTTGCTTTTATTTTGAGTACTCTTTTTCGATGATATCGAGGATGCGGTTGTTATCGTAGCGGACAAGGGCCGACTCTCTCGCTTTATCCGCGCGCGCTTTGGCGGCTGACGGATCGCCTAAGGTTTTGATGATCCCTTCGGCGAGCGACATGTGGCTTTTCGGCTCTACAAGAATTCCGTACTCTCCATGACCGAGATTTTGCGGCACGCCGCCGGACGACGCGGCGACAACAGGGACTCCGCAGAGTTTCGCCTCTATCACGCTTATTGAATACGATTCAAAATGCGACGGTAGAAGGAATAGATCGAAAAGTCCCATCACTTCCGGTATGTCGCTTCGGTATCCGAGGAATTTTACATTTGATCCGAGAGCGAGCTTTCTTATCTCTTCCTCAAGACCAGGTTTTATCTTCCCTCTCATATGCTCGGTCTCATCTCCAACAAGTAGCAGAAGCGCATCTGGAAACTGTTTCAGCACGAGAGGCATCGCCCGTATCGCCTCCATCTGCCCTTTAAGCGGTTCGATGCGCGAGAGCATCCCGAGAACAATCGTATTCTCACCCATACCGAGTTCCTTTCGAAGAGAAGCGGAACGAACAGGCCTGTATCTGTCGACCTCAAGTCCGTATGGAAGCTCCATCACTCTCTCCTTTGCTATCGGAAGATTCTCAACAGCGGAGCGTTCCCCTTCTTCGCCAAGTGCGAAGATCTTTTTCACTCTTGCATACTGCATCCGGTGGTAGATATCCTTTTTCGGCGCCGGGACTATCATATGCAGAGAGAAGAAGAGTTTGACGTCATCCATCCCCCAAAGAGCGGGAACAGCCAGGCCCAAGTCCTTTGACATATGTATATGCACCGCGTCGAAACCGCCGGAAGAGATGATCTTTCGTATCTGGAACATCAGCGGGAAATCGAGGTAGTAGCTGAAGCATTCCCGGACTGAATGAACGGTTAGCCGATCTTTAAGCGCTTCCTTTTCTATTGTAGCGCCACTCCTTGCGAGATAATGGATGTCGTGTCCCCGCTTTTTAAGCGCGCTTGCGAGCCAGACGGAATATTTTTCCAGGCCTCCCCAACCGCTAGAAAAACATACTTGAAGGATTTTCACATGAAGTAGTATACATTGTTGGGTCGGTCGATAATTACATTTTGTAGGGTAAAATATGCCTGTATGAACATTAATAAGGAATCGGTGAAGCGGATACTTGTCCTCCGGTACCGTTCCATCGGGGATATAGTCCTATGCTATCCGGTATTGGAGAACCTGAAGCTCACTTTTCCTAACGCGACGATAGACATCGTCGTGGACGACGTATTCAAGGATCTCTGCTACGGCTGGCCGATGATCAATGAAGTGATCTGCAACAGGCGGAAGCGGAAGGGGATAGGAAAATTCGAATCCGCGATGGAGGATATCAAATTCAACTGGAGCATCCTGAGGCGAAGGTACAATCTTGTGGTGGATCTCCATTGCGGACCGAGGAGCGCGCTTCTTACCCTTTTTTCGCTTGCCCGGTATCGGCTTGGCAACAGGCACAGGCTGAGAAATTCGATCTGCTACAACATTTTCCCTCCTCCAGGCGACAAGCCCCATTCAGTGGAAAATATGCTTTCGATGCTCGCACCTCTCGAACCGCATATTGAAGAGAGCAAAAGGCTCTTTCTCTCGGCGAGCGACACAGATATGGAATACATAAGATCGTTTCTGTCAAAGCTTGGGATATCCGATAGTGACAGGCTTGTGATGGTGCATCCTGGGGCGCGAGTCGATTTCAAACGCCTTCCGCCGGAAGTAATGGGTGAGGCGATCGCGTGGATGAGGCAGAAGTATGGCGTGAAAGTGATCCTTGCGGGGAGCGACGCCGATCTGACCGCGCTTTCAGATATCGCGAAGGCGGCTGGGCACAAGTGTAAGGTTGCTACAAACCTTTCCATTGGGCAGTTATCAGCGTTGATAAACTCGTGCGTTCTTTTTATCGGCAACGACAGCGGGCCGATGCACATGGCGGCGGCGCTTAACGTTCCGGTAATAGCGTTTTTCGGGCCGAGTGACCCGGCGATATGGGGTCCCTGGAAGGTAAGGAGCAAAATCGTGCAGGCTCCAGCCATGGAATGCATGCCGTGCGATCAGAAAGGGTGCAAGTTTGTGCCGGAGCACTGCATGACAAAAATAAAAACTGAAAATGTAAAACGCGCAATCAGCGGTATGCTGGATGAAAAATCGGCCAGGATAGCCGCATCCTGACGCGGGGGTGATTTAATGACTATTCCTTTTCCAAGTCTTATTTTAATGGCGGAAGCGTGAAGATAGGAATAGATATCTCTCCGATGGGGGAGCCGAACTATACCGGCGTAGGTGTTTATACTGAAAATCTGATAAAAAGCCTGGCGAAGATAGACAGCGATAACGATTATTATCTCTGTTACAGGCTTTCCAGGCTGAAGAAAAAATGGCTCGCCAATCCTGTAAACCAGAGCAACTTTCACTTTAAGATCATCCAGGAACCTTTAAATTTCCTTTTTGAACGCAAGCTCGATATCTTCCACGGTTCAGAGCGTCTGCCGAATTACAGGAGACCAAAGAAAATAGTTACCATCCACGATATGGCAGCGGTGCTCGGCGGCGATTTCATGACGGATGATTTCAGGGAAATGATAAAGGACCGATACGGGCGGCTGGTAAAAACGGCTGACAGAATAATCACTGTTTCAGAAAATACGAAGAGGGATCTGTGCGAGTACTACAAGCTTGCCCCATCTCTTGTGGATGTAACCTATCAGGGGATAAGCGAAAAATTCCGCCCTCTGCCGGAAGATACCATTAACGAAGTTCTGGGGAGACATGGATTGACCAAGCCATATATTCTCAATGTCGGCGCGCTACAGGAGAGGAAAAACATACTCCGCATAATTGAGGCGTTCGGGCGATACATGAACGCCGGTGGAGACGCCAATACGAAACTGGTCTTGTGCGGGAAACCGACCTATGCCTTCGACAGAATACCGAAAAAGATAGCGGAGCTTGGGCTTGAGGAAAAAGTGGTAATTCTGCAATACATGGCGAATGACGACCTGGTCGCCCTTTACAACGGCGCCATGATGCTCTGCTTTCCCTCTCTGTTCGAAGGGTTCGGGCTTCCTATCGTGGAAGCGTTTGCGTGCGGGTGCCCGGTGATCACCTCAAATATCACATCAATGCCTGAAGTAGCAGGGGACGCGGCGTTATTGGTGGATCCGCTAAGCGTTGAGGATATTGAATCCGCTATGAGGAGCTTGACCAATGAAAGCGAAAGGAAGCGGCTGATAGAGAAAGGCCTGGAGCGCGCCAAGGTATTCGTATGGGGAAACATAGCCAAAAAAGTCCTTGATATATACAAGAGTGTTGTTCAATAATCACTTTAATCTTCGATACCGGTTGTCTGATTGCTGGCTTTTTGCGGTCAGGCGGATTTCCGGATTTGACAGGCGCATTTAAAATATTAGAAGAATAAAGGATTCCACCCATGAAAATATTTGTTGATACCGCCGATATAAATGAAATAAGGGAAGCAAATTCCATCGGAATTCTTGACGGAGTGACGACCAACCCTTCTCTTGTGGCAAAGACAGGGAAGGATTTCAAAACGGTAATAAATGAGATTGTGCAGGAAGTGGACGGCCCGATAAGCGCGGAAGTGATATCGCTTGAAGCTGATGGAATGGTAAAGGAAGGGATAGAGCTTGCCAAGATACATGAGAATATCGTGGTAAAGATCCCGATGACGGTAGACGGCTTGAAGGCTACGAAAAAACTGACGAATGAGGGGATTAAAACAAACGTAACCCTTATTTTCCAGCCGTCACAGGCGCTCCTTGCGGCAAAGGCAGGGGCTACATATGTCTCCCCGTTCGTGGGGAGGCTCGACGATATTTCCGAGAACGGAATGCAGATAGTCGAAGACATTGTCGACATTTACAACAACTACGGATACGAAACTGAAGTTATCGTCGCCTCTATCAGAAATCCGATGCATTTTGTAAACGCCGCGCTCGTAGGCGCCGATGTATGCACGATCCCGCTTGGGGTCATTCAGCAGCTGGTGAAACATCCGTTGACCGATATCGGTATTGAGAGGTTCCTGAAAGATTGGGAAAAGGTTCCCAAGTAGAATTTAAAATAATCCGGGCGCGAAAGAGGCGGGTAGAGTTCTGCGCTTAACATTCAGGAGATTATTCTTTTCACCGTCTCCATGTTTTCCAGAAGCCATGAGTGAAGCTGAACTATTCCCGTCTCAAAATCCGTGGTGGGTTTCCATCCGAGGATGCGGGAGATCTTTGCGTTATCCGAAATAAAGATTTTCTGATCCCCAGCGCGTATTTCCCGTTTGCCTGGCTTGATGCTGATGCGGAGTTTATTTTCCATAAAGAGGAGAAGCTCCAGAATGGAAACGGAATTTTTCGGGCCGCCGCCGATATTGAATATCTCGCCTTTCACGCGATCGATATTTTCGATGGCCCGGTCAAAGGCATCCGCCAGGTCCGTGACATGGAGGACGTCACGCACCTGCTTTCCGTTGCCGTATAGGTAAACGTCTTTTCCTAGAATACCCGCTATAAGGAACCACGCGAGCCAGCCCTGATCTTCCACTCCATACTGGTTCTCGCCATAGATGCACGATTGGCGAAAGACTACAGTAGGGATGCCGTAAATCCTGTGATAATCCCTCACATACTGATCCGCTCCCCCTTTGGAGCAGCCGTAGGGTGAGTGAAAATCGAGCGGTGCCGATTCATCGACCCCTTCTGGGCTATCGATGAATTCGTATCGGAGTTCTTTCTCGGAAGTTTTGTTTGCCTCCAGTGCGCCATACACTTTGTTGGTCGATGAAAAGAGGAATACCGGTTTTTTTGTGAGTCCCCTTGCGTATTCGAGCATGTTGAATGTCCCTATGAGGTTTACGTTGAAATCGTTCTGTGGGTCGATTACCGATGTGGTTACTGCTACCTGTGAAGCGAGGTGAATGATAACATCCACATCCGGATGTTTTTCAAGAAGCAAATATTTTACCGATGCATCGGATATGTCGGCATTGATAAATTCAGCATTCAGGTTTTTATGTACAAACTGCAGGTTAATGTCGGTACCTTTTCGCGAAAGGTTGTCCAGAATTACAATACGGTTATTTTTCCCGAAGTGGCGCGCGAAGTTCGTCCCTATGAATCCCGCTCCACCCGTTATCAGGATCTTCCTGTTTCCAGTTGTAATTCTGCACCTTCCTTATGAGATCAAAAAGTAAATCATATATCGAAATTTCAGTTCATCAGTATATATCGGATGAAATCGTGCAAACCTGTAATAGCCGCAATGGGAAAAATCGTTCGAATATCTCTCTGTTTTTCAGTATTTTTCAAAGTAAAAGATCCCTTTGCGCTGTAATAAATAGTGACAATAATAAAAATGGTTATTGACTGAAAATTAAGAGCTTAGAGCAATGCTTGAAGTTTTGGACGGATTAGTGTAACATCTTGACAAGTGGTTGACCGGCAGGCTTGTCCGGGCTTAGGGGAGCCACACTTTGGGATGCAATATTGGAGAATCACTAATGGGGCCTATTGAACGATTAAAACGCGTGGTACTTGCGCTTCTAGTATTTCCGTTGCTCTTTATCTCAGTTATCGATGTGCCGAATGCGGATGCATGGATATATGGGAAAGAGGAGGCGCAGCCCCCTTTGCTGTTTCTCGATACGGGTGAAGGGAGAAAAGCTGAAGTTGAGGTATATATTGACCGTAAACTGCATGCGAAGACAAATACAAATCTTCTCATGGAACTGAAGGCCGGCAAGGTCTATCACTTTGAAGTAAAGAGCGGTAAGAAACAGCTTTTCGAAAGCAGTCTTTCACTCTCTAACGGCAGGGAAGTATTACTCCGCTGTACAGGCAGCAAAGAGTGTCTTTTAGACCTTTGATCACTTCCGGGCCTAGCCGATCTTCACTTTTCCGATAATATCGTTTAAACCGTCAATCCGGTTATCAGTGCAGTATTTTTCCAGCTCCGCTACGAATCTGTTTGACGATTCCGGGTCTACAAAATTAAATGTCCCCACCTGTACGGCGGACGCGCCGGCAAGGAGAAATTCGACTACATCTTCAACGGACGTTATGCCGCCAATGCCGATGATAGGGATCTTAACGCTATTGGCGCATTCGTAGACCATCCTGACGGCAACAGGCTTGATCGCAGGGCCGGAGAGACCGCCGAAGACCCTCGCCAATTTCGGTCTGCCGGTTTTTATATCGATGCTCATTCCGAGGAGCGTATTGATGGCGCTTATCGCGTCCGCCCCGCCGTTCTCGACAGCTACAGCGAAGGGCTTTATGTCCCCCACGTTTGGAGAGAGCTTTACTATCAGAGGAAGCGAGGTGGCCTTTCGGACTGCCAGCGTAAGTTTTTCGAGCACTTTTATATCGGTGCCGAATTGAATTCCACCTTTGCTTACATTCGGACATGAGACGTTCATCTCAAGCCCGTGAACTCCATCCATACCGTCAAGGGTTTTCGCAGTTTCGACGTATTCATCTTCACTCTCGCCAAAGAAGTTCACTATCACTGTTGCGCCGGTACCGGCAAGCTTTGGGAGGGTTTCGTCCCTGAATTTTTCGATGCCGATATTTTCAAGGCCAATTGAATTGAGCATTCCCGCCGGAGTTTCGCAAATCCTCGGCATCGGATTTCCTTCCCTCGGTTTCAGCGAAAGCCCCTTTGTGCATATGGCGCCAAGGGTGGAGATGTCGAACATCTTATGGAATTTCAATCCATATCCGAAGGTGCCAGAAGCGGTCATTATAGGATTTTTCAGCTTGAGACGGCCAATCGATGTCTCCATGTTTACGCCCATTCGATCACTCCAGTATTGAATACTGGACCGCTCATGCATGTCCGTCTGTTGCCGTTTACGGTTTTTACGATACACCCCAGGCAGACTCCAAAACCGCACGCCATCTTCTCTTCGGTTGATATCTGACCGTCTATTCCATGTTCCTTGCAGAGGTTATCGATCGCTTTCAGCATCCCCTTGGGGCCGCATGCAATTATGAAGTCGCTTTTGTCTTTTATCAATCCTGGAAGCGGAGCGGTAACTAGCCCTTTGATACCGGACGAACCGTCATCGGTGGTCACCGTGACATCTTTGCAATAGCGTTTAAGTTCTTCGACGCCGAAGATATCCCTTTTTGTTGCCCCCCCGATTACGGCGGAAATATTGAGATGTCTGTTTTGCCGGGCGAAAAAAAGGAGGGGTGGTATGCCGACACCTCCGCCTGCCATGATAACTCTGGCTTCTTTCGGTGTGGAAAAGGGATTACCAAGGGGGCCGAGGACATCTATCTCCTCCCCGACAGATTTTGAAGAGAGTATCCCTGTCCCTTCGCCGACGTTCTTGAAAATTATTGAAGCGGTGCCGCCATCCTCGCCCGCGATGCTCATCGGTCTTCGCAACAGGGGGACGAGGCCGATATGTACCCTTATCATTACGAACTGTCCCGCTTTGGTTTTGCCGAAGGGCCAGTCAAATTGCAGTTCATGCAGGTTATCGGCGATCGTTCTCTTTCCGGTGATCTTTACTATCATCTGCTCCGCTCTATTGATTTTATTTCGATCCCTATTTTACCGATAAATTCAAACAGTTGTAGCTGTTTTGATAGTTCGCCTTCGATTAATTTTACGTGCGTGACATCGGCGATCTCCTGGCCGAGAGTGGGATCTATCGCGATCCATTTCCCAGCGTATATCTCAGGCCACGCGTGGTATAGAAATCCTTCGAAGTCTTCCGAGTAGACTATTCCTGAGACCGTTCTCACCGGTATCCCTTCCGCTCTCGCAAGGGCGGCAAAAAGATTGGTGTGCGACTGACACTCCCCTTCCAGCGACCGTAATGTCTCAACAGCGGAAAAGGTGTCAATAAAGCTTTTCTTTACGTTTTTGTGAACCCATCTGCTGATGAGCTGAGCCTTTTTGAATGTATCTTTCTCTTTTCCGGCGATACGTGACGCCCTTTTCAAAATCGCAGGGTCGTCGGATTGCGCCTCAAAAGTAGATTTCAAATATTCCTCCATCCCTTTGCCGGACTCAGAAATGGCAATCTTCGGGATCTCCTTTTCATTTTCCTTTCGTACTTCGATCTCAAGGATGATTGTTTTGCCTTTATTTCCGTTCCCCCCTTTGACCGTTTTTACCTTTTGTCTTGAATCCGAAGGTATCAAGCCCTCTGATGCGAGACCGCTCATATGGAGAACCATTACGGCTATTTCCTCTTTTTTCTCAATATCGATTTTGACGGGGATGAGGCTGAAGGCAAGGATCTGGGTAAAAGGCATTACACCTTCCTTGAAGGATAAGGCCTGTTTTTCATCAACGGACTCGCTGGTAAAACCAAGAGGGGATATTTCCTTCAAGGTTCGACCGTTAGGCGTTAAAAAGGAAGTAACGGTAAAATTCTGGAATTTTGATTGGACCTCGAAAACCTCTTCTTTTTTTCCGTTATGAACTATTGTTGTTTTTTTTCCGACTTCGATGGTAATCGCCTCTATTGCGAGGAGCGATTCCACGAAAACATGGAATTTATATTTTGCTCCGGTCTCTAGAGTCATGTCGCCCAGGAGATAGCTGATTGCGTCCGCGAGATTGGCATTGTCGGGGAAAGGGACTTTCTTCCTGGAGACGTTTCCGCCGGATCTTATGGTTATGTCTGCTGTATTTCCAGAAATAATTCCGTCGAAGAACTGCCTGTGGTTCAGCATCTTTTGCATGTAAGTGAAGCTTTTCGGTTTTTTCCCGCTGTCGAGAAAAAATGTATGGCTAGTGGAAGCTTCCTGCGTGATGCCGTTAATTTCAAACTTCATTAACGACTTGGATGTGATCTTGTATTCTTCGCCTGTTCTTTCAACTTTCTGATAGGTGAATCCTATTTTGGACGAATTCATTTTTATTTCCATCCACTCTTCGCTGATGACTTCGGCAAAGGAAAGGTGGAAGGGAACCAGTACAAGCGTCAGGAATAAAAGCGTTATTCTTGGAAAAACCTCAGGTATGGTACTTCTGGATTGGAGTTGCATCCATCTCCCTGTTCTTGATGGCTTTTATCGCCATGGTGTTTGCCCTTGCCCCGGCGATAGTTGTTGTATAGGGGATGGACAGCTGTAATGCCGATCGGCGGATATTGTAAGAATCCTTGATAGCCTTTTCTCCATGGGTGGTATTGATCACCAGCACGATCTCGCCATTTTCGAGCATGTCCACTACATGAGGGGATCCCTGGGCGACCTTGTTTACAGTCTGCACAGCTACCCCTTCCTCGGAGATTGCGTCGGCCGTCCCTTTTGTAGCTGCCAGTTCAAATCCGAGTTCGACCAGATTCTTTGCGATTTTTACAATGTGTTTTTTATCTCCATCGGCAACAGAGAGAAGTACCTTCCCGGATGTCGGGAGTTTGGTGCCCGAAGCGAGCGTAGCCCGGAGGAAGGCGCTTCCAAAATCGGTATCAATGCCCATCACTTCCCCTGTCGATTTCATCTCCGGTCCGAGGAGGAGGTCAACACCCGGGAATTTGATGAACGGAAATACCGATTCCTTTACCGAAACATATTTCGGGATTATCTGTTTTGTAAATCCGAGCTGTTCGAGTGATTCACCAGCCATGACGCGCGCCGCGATCTTTGCCAAGGGCCTTCCAATAGCCTTTGATACGAACGGGGCAGTTCTGGATGCGCGCGGGTTTACCTCCAAAACGAATATTTCTCCCTCCTTGATGGCGAACTGAATATTCAGCAGTCCGATTACTTCAAGTTCAGCCGCCAGCTTTTTTGTCTGGTCGCAAATGTCGTCTATCATCGCCTGAGAAAGGTCGCGAGGCGGGAGAGAGCATGCCGAGTCGCCAGAGTGAACGCCCGCTTCTTCTATATGTTGCATGACTCCGCCTATTACCGTGATCTTTCCGTCGCTCACGGCGTCCACGTCTATCTCGGTGCTGTTCTCAAGAAAGCTGTCTATCAGCACCGGATGTTCGGGCGATGCCTGGACCGCATGTTTCATGTAGTGGAGGATGGATTTTTCGTTATGAACGATCTCCATCGCCCTTCCGCCGAGTACGTATGAGGGTCTTACCACAACCGGGTAACCGATCTTATTGCATATGGACAGCGCCTGCTCCGTGGAAATGGCTGTGTCGTTCACTGGCTGTTTTAATCCCAGCTTATGCAGAACCTCCTGAAAACGCTTTCTGTCTTCTGCGCGGTCTATCGCGTCAGGTTTGGTACCTATAATCGGCACCCCCGCCTTTTCCAGCGAAACGCAGAGTTTAAGCGGGGTTTGTCCACCGAAAGTAACGATAACGCCGTAAGGTTTCTCCTTTTCGACAATTTCCATAACGTCTTCAAAGGTAAGAGGTTCGAAATAGAGGCGGTCGGAGGAGTCGTAATCGGTGCTTACCGTTTCGGGATTGCAGTTCACCATGATGGTTTCATAACCTGCTTCCTTGAGCGCGAAAAGTCCGTGAACGCAACAGTAGTCGAATTCTATTCCCTGTCCTATCCTGTTCGGCCCGCCGCCGAGAATGATTATTTTCCGGTTTTCGGTTGGCGCCGATTCGCAGTCCTCTTCGTATGTCGAATACATGTACGGAGTGATCGCCTCGAATTCAGCGGCGCATGTATCTATTCTCTTGTAGACGGGGCGAACACCGAGCTTGATCCTCTTTTCGCGCACCTGCGATTCCCGCATACCCGTAATGCTCGCAAGTCTTCTGTCCGAAAATCCCATCTGTTTTAATCGTAAAAGGCTCTCCCTGCTTTCGGGAAATCCGCCTTTCCTTACCAGTTCTTCCGCTTCGATGATTTGGAGCATGTTGTCGAGAAACCACGGGTCGATATGGGTTAGTTTATTTATCTTTTCCACGCTCCATCCGAACCTGAATGCCTGCCCTATCTGCCATACCCTCTGGGGGGTTGGGCGTTTCAGTTTCTCTTCCAGTTCCGTCTCGGAAAAATCGACCTCATTAAGGCCGTCCGCTCCTATTTCCAGGGAGCGCAACGCTTTCTGAAACGATTCCTTGAAAGTCCTTCCGATAGCCATCACTTCTCCGACCGATTTCATCTGGGAGGTTAATGTCTCGTCCGCGATAGGAAATTTTTCAAATGCGAAACGGGGAATCTTCACTACGCAGTAATCGATGGTCGGCTCGAAAGACGCCGGGGTCGCCTTTGTGATGTCGTTTGGAATTTCGTCCAGCGTGTAACCTATGGCGAGTTTTGCCGCAATCTTGGCGATAGGAAATCCGGTGGCTTTTGAGGCGAGGGCCGAAGATCTGGATACGCGGGGATTCATTTCGATTATTATCAAGTCTCCGTTTTCAGGATTCACTGCAAACTGTATGTTTGAGCCGCCGGTATCGACTCCGATTTTCCTTATGATCGCTATGGCCGCGTTGCGCATTATCTGGTATTCCCTGTCGGTGAGGGTCTGCGCTGGCGCAATGGTTATACTGTCGCCGGTGTGCACCCCCATTGGATCGAAGTTTTCTATGGAGCAGATAATCACAACGTTGTCCTTATTGTCGCGCATTACCTCAAGTTCGAATTCCTTCCACCCAAGAAGCGACTGTTCGATCATTATCTGTTTTACCGGGCTTTGGGAAATACCCCACTTTGCTATCTGTTCAAACTCTTCGTCGGTAGTTGCCACGCCGCCGCCGGTTCCTCCGAGGGTGAACGACGGTCTGATAATGACAGGGAGGCCTATCTCTTTTAGGACTTTCTTCGCTTCGGCAATGGATCTCGCGAACGAGCTTTTCGGGACGCAAAGGCCGATCTCTTCCATCGCTTTTTTGAAAAGCTCCCTGTCTTCCGCCTTGTTTATGGCTGCCGGATTTGCCCCGATCATTTCGACGCCGTTTCTTTCAAGCACGCCCGACCGGTCGAGTTCCAGTGCAAGGTTGAGGGCGGTCTGACCGCCTACAGTCGGGAGGAGGGCGTCCGGTTTTTCCTTCTCGATGATTTTTGAAAGTATTTCCACGGATAGCGGTTCGATATAGGTGGCATCAGCGTAATCCGGATCGGTCATGATGGTGGCCGGATTCGAGTTTGCGAGAATTACGCGGATACCTTCTTCCTTCAGAGCTTTGGTCGCCTGCGTTCCGGAGTAATCGAATTCGCAAGCCTGTCCAATGACGATCGGTCCTGCCCCGATTATCAAAACGCTTTTTATATCTTTTCTTTTTGGCAAGTTGTTACCGGAATGCGTAAATGTGTTTTATGTCGATTTGTCTTGAGCGCCGCCATCGTAGCTGCATAGCACCCAGTTCGAGGAAGAGGTCGGGAGTTATCGAGTTTTTGCCGATTTTCCTTATGGCGTTCTTTATGAATTTCAGGGCTGATTTCGGGTGAAGGCAATGCGAACGCGAAAAATGGCATTTTCCCTTCATATGCACGATGCGGGTCATGAGGATATCCTGTTCTTCCAGGTTGTCCTCGCATGTTACGTAGAATTTCTTTTTCAATACCAGGTCTTTTACCTTTACAACTCCGTTTTTGTATTCAATGACAAGAAAAATAGATTGATGACTATTCGCTAATTCCATTCTTGCAAGAAGTTCGTCCGTGGTAGATGCATGCCGTTTTTGCTCGAGATAGCTTTTGTATATTCCTCCGGGGACTCCCCCCTCCGGCATATAATCAAAAATGAACCACTCAAGAAATGAATCCATTCTCTGAATGAAATCGGGGTCATCTTCGAAAGTTTGGCCGACTTTAGAGTAATAAAGAGTCTTTGCGCGCTCAAGATGCGAGGCGTTTTGTTTTTCTGATGCAAATGTAAAAACTTCGTCGAGTATTGCACTTATTACCTTGCCGCTTTCAATATCCGGCTTCCATTTACTCTCTCCAAAAAATATTCCCATGTACGTTTCTTATCCTGCTTTCCTGAATTCTCTCATCAAGTTAATAAATTGCGTGAAATGGCCTGTAGTGTCATGCGGCCCGGGCGACGCTTCGGGATGGTATTGAACGGAGAACGCCGGATATTTTTTATGGCGAACACCTTCGATGGTTCCATCATATAGAGAGTAGTGCGTAACTGCCAGATCTTCCGGCATATTTTCGTTTACCACAGCGAATCCGTGGTTTTGAGATGTAATCCGCACCACCTTTCCGGCCTCGATGTCCATGACAGGGTGGTTGATGCCTCGATGGCCGAATTTCAGTTTGAAAGTCTTCGCCCCCATTGCCAGACAGAAAATCTGATGTCCCAGGCAGATCCCGAATATCGGAAGTTTGCCGAGCAACTCCCGTATAGTATCCCTTACGACAGTGACAGGCTCCGGGTCCCCCGGTCCGTTTGATAGAAATAGGCCGTCCGGCTTTGCCGCCATGATCTCATTTGCGGGAGTGGATGCCGGGAATAGCGTTACCCTGCAGCCTGCGTCGCTGAGATGGCGGAGGATGTTCCTTTTTATTCCGAGATCGAGAGCCGCAACATGCAGAACATCTTTATCGGAGGATGTATCACGGAAGCCGTTTCCAAGCCTCCAAAGACCTTCGGTATGTTCTGTTTTTGTTTTTCGGGTTACTTCCTTTACCAGGTTGGAACCTTTCATAAGCGGGAGCGACGACGCTTTTTCCGCCGTGCACTTCGGGCTTTCGCACATGACTGTAACCACTCCGCGCATGGAGCCTTTATCCCTGATATGCCTCGTAAGCGCCCTTGTATCTATTCCGGAAATTCCCATTACGCCCTGCTCCTTCAGATACTGGTCGAGGCTTTTTTGGGAGCGGAAGTTGCTTGTAATTCGGCTCAGTTCCTTTATTACCATCCCCTTTGCATGTACCATCTCCGATTCTTCATCCTCGGAGGTAATTCCGTAGTTGCCGATGAGGGGGTTGGTGAATACAACTATCTGCCCGTGGTATGAGGGGTCGGTGAGCACCTCCTGGTATCCGCTGAGCGAAGTATTGAAAACAACCTCTCCCCATGTCTGCCCTTCCAGGCCAAAGGCTTCCCCTTCAAAGTGCCGTCCGTCCTCAAGTACCAGTATTGCTTTCATAAATCTGCCGAATTATACACAATATTTCCGCCGACAATCGTAATCAGATTTTGCCCTTTCATCTCCGCTCCTTTGAACGGGGTATTTCGCCCTTTGCTGAAAAATTTCTCGGGCTGAACCTTCCAAACTCGTTCAGCATCGAAAATGCAGATATCAGCCGGTGCCCCTTTGGCGAGACTCCCTCCCGGGAGATTGAATATCGAAGCAGGCCTGTTTGTAAACAGTGCGATCATTTGCGTCAGGGTGATAAGGCCATCATCAACAAGCCTGAGCGCGAGCGGGAGCGCGGTTTCAAGCCCTACAACGCCGAACGGGGCGATATCTATCTCCGTCTCTTTTTCCCACTCGGCATGCGGCGCATGGTCTGTCGCTATGCAGTCGATCGTTCCGTCCGCTATACCTTTTCTAATCGCTTGAAGGTCCTCTTCGGCTCTGAGCGGAGGATTCATCTTGTAATTGGAATTCAGGCCGGCGAGCTCCTTTTCAGTGAGGATGAAATGGTGCGGAGCGACTTCGCATGTGACCTTGATCCCGCTTGCTTTCGCGTCTCGCACCGCTTCCACTGTTTCCTTTACCGATATGTGGGCAAGGTGAACGGGGACACCGGTGTATTGCGATATCAGGATATTTCTTGCGGCGACGGAAGATTCAGCGGTGGACGGAATCCCTTTGATGCCGAATCTGGCGGAAATTTCCCCCTCGTTTATGATTCCACCTTTTGCGGAGGAATCCTCGCAATGCTCAACAACCGTAAGGCCGAACATCGAGCCGTATTCCATTGCGTTTCGAATAATGGTGGGGCTGGTTACGCATCTCCCGTCGTCGGAAAGGGCTACGATCCCCGCTTCCTTCATCTCGCCAATTTCGGCAAGCTCCTTCCCGTTAAGCCCTTTTGTTACCGCGCCAATGGGGTAGACGCGGCATGATCCGGCGCTCTCCCCTTTTTCGATAATTGAGGCGGTGACGGTGCCGTTATCGTTAACTGGGCTGGTGTTTGCCATGCAGCATACGGAAGTAAATCCGCCAGCGGCAGCGGAACGCGCGCCGGTCTCTATGGTTTCCTTGTATTCAAATCCGGGTTCGCGGAAGTGCACATGAAGGTCGATGAAACCGGGGGCGACGATAAAGCCTTTTGCGTCGACGATCTTCGCCTTGTCGGCTTTCATGTTCTTAGATATCCCGGCGATAACCCCTTTCGATATTAATATGTCGGTGATCTCGTCGAGGCCGGAGGCTGGATCTATGACGCGCCCGTTTTTAATAATGATGTCGCTCATCACTCGCTCCCCCCGCAAAGAAGGTAAAGGACAGCCATCCTCATGGCGACACCGTGCGTGACCTGGTAGAGGATTACCGACCACTCGCCGTCGGCGACCTCGGCGGATATTTCCACCCCTCTGTTGATAGGGCCCGGATGCATGATGATCACATCCTTCTTGGCGTTTTTCATAACCTTTGGATTCAGGCAGTAGTAGCTAGAATACTCTCTCAGCGAAGGGAAAAGCCCCTGCTCCATTCTTTCCGATTGGATCCTGAGCATCATAATTACATCAGCATTTTCCACAGCCTCGTTTATCTTGTGCGTGATCTTAGCCTTGAATATATTTTTGGCCCTCGGCAGAAGCGTTGGTGGGGCGCAGAGCGTGATGTTTGCGCCAAGTTTGTTAAGGGCGGCGATATTGGAGCGGGCTACACGGGAGTGAAGTATGTCGCCGATTATGCTCACGTTCAGGTTTTCGAAATTTTTATTGCTGTCGGCGATGGTCATCAAGTCGAGGAGTGCCTGCGTCGGATGGGATGAGGCGCCGTCCCCGGCGTTGATAACGGAGCATCCAGCGATCTTTGAAGCGTACAGAGGGGCGCCCGAGGATGAATGCCTTATCACGATAGCGTCCGGCTTCATCGCCGCGATGTTCAGTATCGTGTCCTTAAAACTCTCCCCTTTCGTGAGGGAAGATGTTTTAACAGAGATGTTTATCACATCGGCAGAGAGCCTCTTTCCAGCGATCTCAAAAGAGGTCCTTGTCCTTGTGGAAGGCTCGAAAAAAAGGTTTACTACTGTTTTGCCCCGCAGTGTTGGCACCTTTTTGATCTTTCTTTCGGAAATCTCCTTGAACCGCTTCGCGGTATTGATAAGGCCGAGTATTTCGTCCTTGGTAAGGTCATTGATGTTAAGGAGATGTTTCCCCAGGAAATGGCTTTCGGCTTCAGTCATTGCTGCCGTCCTTCAGGATTACTTGGTCCTTGCCGTCGATTTCGTTGAGCATTACCTGTACTCGCTGCTCTCGCGTGGTTGGTATGTTTTTTCCGACATAGTCGGGGCGGATAGGGAGTTCGCGATGCCCCCTGTCGAGAAGAACGGCGAGCTGTACCTTTGCCGGTCTTCCGAAATCTATCAGGTGGTCGACAGCTGCTCTTATCGACCGGCCGGTAAAGAGAACGTCGTCCACAAGGACGATGGTTTTCCCTGAAAGGTTTTCAGGAATATGGGTCTTTTCCACGTTCATTGTCGGCCTAACCTCGTGAACATCGTCACGGTAGAAGGTGATATCCATCTCGCCGAGCGGTATATCAATTCCTTTAATGTTTTTTATATTGTCAGCTATCCGCTTTGAGAGCGGTACGCCCCGGGTAAATATCCCGACAAGTACGATGGAAGAAAGGTCTAAATTTTTCTCTATGATCTCATGGGAGATGCGGGAAAGGGTACGAGAAATTTCTTCTTCGCCGAGCAGGAGCTGCTCTTTTGCGTTACTCATGAACTGAATCCCATGGTGCAGAAGTTTTTTGGTGCAATTGCGCTTAACGCAGTCATTTCGTTCCTCCTTTTGTGAGCCTCACAGGACCCCCTTTAAAAAGGTAATTAATTGTTTCGGGCGTAAGATTAGCAGGTTTACAGGTTTCTTACAATGGGGAAAGAGTGGTCGAAAAAGAAAATATCCAATTTTAAAAAGTATGGGCAAAACAGGACGATTTCCGCATGTGATAAAATTACACAGCTATGAAAACAGGCCGATAAGGGGGTTGGAATGGAACTGGAAAAAGCCAGGAAAAAGCTAGCCGAAGCTGGGAGCGTCGCGATACTGACCGGCGCTGGAGTTTCAGCCGAAAGCGGTGTGCCCACCTTCAGGGGCGAGGGGGGGCTTTGGAGAAATTACCGGGCGGAAGAGCTTGCAACCCCGGATGCTTTTGAGAGAAATCCTTCGCTGGTTTGGGAGTGGTATGACTGGCGGCGCGGCATCCTCGCTCCGCTAAAACCGAACCCGGGTCATTTCGCCATAGCCGGGATGGAAAAGAAATTCGACAATTTCCTCCTCATCACGCAGAACGTGGACGGCCTTCACGCAAAGGCAGGGAGCAGGAAAATGGTGGAGCTCCACGGCAACATCTGGAAGGTGAGGTGCCTTGCGGACGGTAAGGTTAGCGACAACCATGAGACACCATTGAAAACGCTTCCGCCGAGGTGCGAATGCGGGAGTATGTTGAGACCCCATATTGTCTGGTTCGGGGAGTCGCTTGATGCAGGGGTGATAGAGGCGGCGTTTTCCGCGGCGAGGGATTGCGAGGTTTTCATTGTTGCCGGGACATCGTCGCTCGTTCAGCCAGCGGCATCGCTTGCCGGGATAGCCAAGGAATCGGGGGCGTATGTAATCGAGATCAATCCGGAAGCTACGCCGGTATCCGGGATGGTGGACGCCAGCATCAGGGGGAAGTCCGGCGAGGTGCTGCCATTGCTGGTTTAAAGATGTTGCTACAGGATCTGCAGGAGGCTTTTTTTTATCGAGTCCATCCGTTCCGAGTGAATGATCTTCTTTCCGTCCGGCTCCGAGACGTAAAAGACATTTAGCGCTCGGTGCCCTTCTGTAGTTATCCGCGCTGAGAAGATATCCACTTTCTGGTCGCTTAACACGCGCGTCGATTCGTATAGAAGCCCAAGCCTGTCGCGCGAATAAGTCTCAATGACCGTATGCGCGAATGATACGTCGTTCATTATGTTTATTTCAGGCGTTATTGAGGGAAGGCTGTCGCCTATTGTCATCATCTTTTTCCGGCTTCTAAGGAGATCCTCGACATTAATAGAGCCGGAGAGGACATTTTTAATTTCATTTTCTACACGGTTGATCATGGCTTCGTCGGTAACCGTTTTTTCATCAAGGCCGTTGATCCTGAAGATGTCGACCGCGATGCCGTCACCCCTGGTGAATATCTGGGAGTCGAGTATGTTGAAGTTTTTTGATGTTAGTGTTCCCACAAGTTTCTGAAGAAGGCCGAGAGAATTTTTTGTGACGATGGTGATTTCCCCCGGTTCGTGCTTTGAGATAAGCCGATAGCCTGTTGCGGCGGATTCGTTCGAGTCGAGGTATGCCTGAAAGATTTCAGCGTCTTCTTCAGCGTGTAGTGGGTCGCGAATAAGCAGGTATCTTTCCGGCATTCCTGCCGCGAATCGCGCGGCGGTTCGAGAAAGTTTCGCATAAAATTCTTCCTTGACCATTTCCGGCTTTTCGGCGGTTTCCCCTTTTTCGAGTACGGCAAAGGCCTTTTGATAAAGTTCCTTGAGTAGCGAACCTTTCCACGAGTTCCATATGCCGGGCCCAACAGCGGTGGTATCGGCAAAGGTTAGGAGATAGAGCCTCTTCAATGTTGTTGTATCGCCGATCTTTTCGCAAAAATCGGTTACTACCTTGTCGTCATGCAGATCCCTCCTCTGGGCAACCATGTTCATGAGGATATGGTGGCGGACAAGTTTGCAGATCGTGCCTATTTCATCTTCTTCATAGCCGAGATTTCTGACAGACTCTTCATCGATCTCCGTTTCTTCACCATGATCCCCTGAGCTTTTTCCCATGTCGTGGAAAAGTATGGCCGCTCTTACGAGGTCTTTTCTGTTTTCCTTTTCGTAGAGGGAGCGTAGGATGCTGCATTCCCCAAGTTCGTTTCGCTTCAGGTTGTCGAATTCCGATATCGCCCTGAATGTATGGTCGTCCACCGTGAATTTATGGTAGAGGTCGAACGGGGTGAGGAATCGTATTGCCCGCAGTTCCGGGATAATGGTAGTCAGGATCTTTGTGTCGCGAAGGACGTTAAGCGCGCTGAAAGGGTCGTCTTCCTTCAGCAGGTCGCGAAAGTGCCTGGATATCTCTTCCCTGTCCGGTTTTTCCTTTTTCCATATTCTCCCCACTTCAAGAAATATCTTTCGCAACCCCGTGGAAGGCTTGAGCCTTTTTCTGACCATGTGGCTCAGTATCAGAAATATTTTTTCAGGCAAGGAGGCAAGCTGGTTGGGAGTTATATCCGTCAGGTATATCTCTTCAGGCCCGGCAAAAATATTTTTATCGATCTTTTTATGGCTTGGCTTGAATGAGAATCTTGAGCTTTCGGAGCGATACCTCCTGGCCTGGTCGAGGATGGAATTGCTGAATCTGTATATGACATCGGCTGCGCGGTAGTAATCGCGCATCATTTGCTTTGGCGATTCCTTGTCGTCGTCTCCGTAGCCAAGCCTTTTTGCTACCTTGGGCTGCATTGAATAGGAGAGCACATCGTTCGGGACATCCTGCTGGAAATGAAGGTCGCACCTTATCTTCAGGAGGAAATCGACAGCGCGGCGAACCTCTTCAGTTTCGGAATTGCCGGCCAGTCCGCGTGAATTGATAGCGCTTAGTGTATTAACTCCGTACTGCGCGTAGGCAACCCAGAGCGCGGTGTGATAATCCCTGAGCGTTCCAGGGGATTTTTTAAGGTCCGGTTCCGTAAGAAATATCGAGTTGTAAAAAGTATTGTGGCGCAACTCGGTCTCCTGCTGTTTGAGTCGGACATACTGGTGCGGTTTGGCGGACAATGTTTTTTTTCTGAACTGTCTTGTAAATGAATTGTAGAGGTCGATATTGCCAAGGATGAAACGTGCTTCCATCATCGCCGTTTTGCTAATCAGGTCGTTTTCGGCAATTTTTATGCAGTCATCCGTGGATCGGGTGGAGTGGCCGACCTTGAAACCGATGTCCCACAGGTAGGGGATGATCCCGGTTTGTTCCGTGTTTTTCCGGTGGAGACGTTCTGGTTTATAGAGGAAGAGAAGATCAATGTCGGACTTTGGGCAGAGTTCCTGTCGGCCGTATCCGCCAAGCGCGGCTAGTGCAAAGCCGTTGGCCGTAATGCTTTTATCTCCCTTTGGACTGCCGTCGATTTCCATGAAAAGATCGCTGATTATCCCGTCAGTGATAGAAGTGAGTTCCTGGCAAGTTTCGAATCCGCCGGATTTTCCGGTATTAAGGAGATGTTTTTTTTCAAGCCCGGATTTTGAGAGTTTCAGCCGTTCAATGTATTTCGCGATATTTTTCAAATGGGCATCCTTAAAAATTCAGTTGCGAATGCAACAGAAGCGCAAATTTTCATTACCCCGGTTTCTCAGCGTAAATAAGGTCGCATATTCCGAACGTAAGGGGCGTAACCGATATGTTGATGAATCCGGATGATTGAAATATCTCGGCGAGGATCTTCCTGTTCGGAAAGTTTACCGCTGAAAGCGGTAGGTAAGTGTATGCCTCGCTATGGCCGGAAATAAGTCTGCCGATAATAGGGAGTATTCTTGTGAAGTAGAAGAGGTATACCGCCTTGATAATCGAGTTTTCAGGGGTGGTGAATTCCAGGATAACGGTTCTGCCCCCCGGTTTCAGCACTCGCAGAATTTCTTTCAGTCCCGTTTCCAGCTTTTCAAAGTTGCGGATTCCGAAAGCGCAAGTGATCCCGGCAAAGGAATTGTCCCTGAATCCCAGCGAGAGTGCGTCACCCCGCACAATTTTAATATTTTTCCCGGCGGTTTTCTTTCTGGCTATTTCCAGCATTGCCTGGCTGAAATCTGCGGCAACGATCGGCGACGTTCCGTCCTGTTTCCGTAACTCAAGAGAGAAGTCGCAAGTTCCCGAAGCAAGGTCGAGATAAAGGCCGTTTTTTGGGGCAAGTTTCCTAGCTCCAAGCTTTCTCCAATATCTGTCGATGCCTCCACTAAGTATCCGGTTGAGGAGGTCATAGCTTGAGGCAATCTCGGAAAACATTCTGCTGATCTTGGCGGAATTTTTTTGCACCATAGTATGTAACTTTACAGCATGCAACGAGGTTTAGACAATTCAATGATTTGCGCCGAGAAGATTATCTCTCTGTTTTGCATTTAAAACTATTCCTGCTTTTAATATTTACTTCAATCCTGATATGGTTTATTTATTAACACTTCGGAAATTTGTAGCTATATATTACATGGAGCAGGTCTTAGATATAATAAGAACCTTCGGAAATGCTTAATAATATAAGAATTTGGTCGATGAGATGATAAACGTTTTGAAGGGTGACATCTGAAGTGGATTTTGGCACATTACTCGGTCTGATACTCGGTCTCGGTCTTATATTCGGGGCAATAATAAGCGGTGGCGACATCGGCGGCTTTATAGACGTTCCCAGTATAATGATAGTGTTTGGCGGTACTTTGGCGGGCACCATGGTCATGTTTCCGCTTAGCCAAGTTCTTGGCTCCATAAAAGTAGCCCTTAATGCCATGAAAGTAAGCGGTCACGACCCTGCGCGAATTATCAGGCAGATGATGGAGATCGCCAAAAAAGCTAGAAAGGACGGCCTTCTCTCTTTGCAGAATTTCAAGTCGACCGACCGTTTTTTAAACAAGGCGATGCAAATGACCGTGGACGGGATGGATCAAAATGTCATCCGCGAGGTTCTCACCACCGAGATTGAGAAGCTCCGCTTCAGGCATATGACCGGAGCGCAGTTTTTCGAGCAGGTAGGGCTCCTTGCGCCGGCATTTGGAATGATAGGAACGCTCGTGGGACTTGTGCAGATGTTGCAGAATCTCAGCGATCCGTCGTCCATCGGACCGGCCATGGCTGTTGCTTTGTTGACAACGTTTTACGGGGCGATCTTTGCCAACCTGGTCTGCATCCCGATAGCTAAAAAGCTCGAGATTCGCTCAGCGGAAGAGACGATAAGCCTGGAGCTGATAATGGAAGGGGTAATTTCCATTATCAAGAAGGAGAATCCGTCCATAATGAAGTCAAAACTGAACGCGTTCCTCAATCCTAAACTTCAGCACAAGTAGGAGAGCCTCCTTTGTATGGCTAAAGTTGAGAAAAAGCAGAACATTGTACCGTTGTGGTACGTTACCTTTGCCGACCTCTCGACGCTCATGCTCACCTTTTTTGTACTTCTCCTCTCATTCGCGAATTTCGACATCATCAAATTCAAGGATATGCTTGGCTCTGTAAAGGACGCCTTTGGCGTAACCGAGGAGCGTGTCGGTAAGGTGGTGCCCTACCTCTCCGGCGAGGAGAGTTTTCAGTCTGGCAAAAAAAAGGAAAAGGAAATTTCCGCGGAACAGAAGGCCGAGCTTCAGGCGGACGCGCAGAGTATGGAGACTCTGATCAAGGATAGCCAGCTTGCGGAAAATACCTCAATTTTCATTCAAAAGAACGAGATTGTCATAAGGGTTGATGGAGGCGTATTTTTTAAAAGCGGCACTTCGGAGATAAGCCCGCCGGCATTCAAGCTGTTAAACAACCTTGCGGAAATTCTAAAACGGTCGACCTACTACCTGACCGTTGAAGGGCACACGGACAATATGCCGATAAAAACTGAATTGTTCCCTTCGAATTGGGAGCTTTCAGGGGTGAGGGCGACGACAATTCTGCGCTACCTGGTGAAAAAGGGGATCGATGTAGACCGGTTGCGCGCGATCGGGCTGGCCGATACCCATCCAGTAATGGACAATGAATCTCCCGAAGGGAGGAGCCGGAACCGGCGGGTCGAATTCATTCTGAAGAAAATGGATGAAGAGAAGAAGGTTCCGGCTGAGCAGCCTCAGGGAGGGGTCTAGAGATCGTCCAGGCCTTTCCTCTGTTCGATATTCCCAGTCCTTCCGCGCGAGTTGTCTTTCTTCTTGTCCCCTTCCGAACTTATCGCATTGAGAGCACGGCTTTTCTCATCTGTTTTTGCCTCTTTTTTCATGCTTGAATCATCTGTTGAAAGGTTGCCAAGCTCGTCAATGGAGATCCCGGATTTTATGCTTTGACGTTTTGGTTTGGACTTCAGGTCCCCCATCACAGCCGTTTCCGATTTTTCTCCTGCATAGACCAGGTATAGGTCGTCTTTTGTTTTTAACCTTCCATCGGGTCCCATCGAAATTATCACGAATTCCCAATCGACCTTTTTATTTGCTCCTATCTCCAGTACAAGCGGGCTTCCCCACATGTCATTTTCGGTTTTCAGAGCGGAGACTTTCGGGTAAACTCCGTTTCTTTCCTTGTACCGCACGACGATATTCTGCAGGGCGAACATCCGTTTTGCGGTTTTGGATACCAGCGGATCTTCTATGCTTACACCTTTCTGCTCAAGAATATTTCTGAGGTTTTCAAACGTTTTTGTTTTGGAATATTTCTCTGTGAGTTCGAGGTATATCGCGTTGGCCTCTTCCTGATTTCCATTTTTCTCCAGCGACGCGGCTTTTTCATAAAGTTTTCTTGCAGCGAGTTCCTCAGGGAGCGAGGTCTTTTTCTCAGCTTTTTCCTCAGATGAGCAGCCGGCAAGCGAGATTGCGATCAGCGCCGCAAATATAATGAAATTGTTTTTGCTCATTATTCCACCTTTATAAATTTAAATTCTACCCTGCGGTTTTTTTTCCGGTTTTGCGGCGAGTTGTTTTCAAGCGCTGGTTTTCTGTCGGCATACCCTACTGCGGCAAGCCTCTCCTTGGGGACTCCGAATTCCAGGAGTTTCCTGAGCACAGTGGTCGCCCGGACGGTTGAAAGCTCCCAGTTTGAGGGGAATATCTTTGATTTTATGGGTATATCGTCGGTATGCCCTTCGACAAGGAGATTAAAATTATAGGAACGCATTATCTTTGAAATGCCGTTCAGAAAAGGAAAGATTTTCTCTTTAATGTCGGCTTTTCCGGAATCAAACAGCGCCGATTCGTCTATTCTCACACTTATTCCATCCTGCCCGATAAATATCTTTATATCATCTAACATCCCCTCGCGAATTGCCACATCGGTTATCAGTGACGCAAGGGCGTTTCTTTCCTGCCTTTCGGGATTTACCGGCGGCGCATTTTTCTTAATACCGAGTTTTTCCGCAAGAGAACCTTCTTCCTTTACAAGTTGATGGATCCCTTTTTCGAGTTTTTGTGAACCGAATGAGTCCTGCATGCTACCGAGCGCTTTCTGAAATTCGATAATCTCAATATTCGCGAATGAGAGAAGGAGGACGAAAAAGGTGAGCATCAGGGTAGTGAGATCCGCAAAGGTGACGATCCAGGGGGGGGCGCTCCCCTTTTTGCGAGTGGGCGGTTTTTCCAGTTCCTTTACGAATTCATCGTCGGCAATATCGGCGTAGGATGTCGAATTTTTTTCACCATTGCTCATTTTGATACTTCTTCCTAAATTTACGGTATTTTCATTTTATCCCTTTTTCGCCGCCTGATAGTAAAATTTGTTTACAATCCATCTTTTTGCAGAGGCGGTTTTATGCAGGAGATCCAGTGAATTCAGGATTTTGCTGAACTGAAAAAACATCAATAATTCATTGAAAAAACAGTATAATTAGTCCTTAATGAATAATTCAGGGAAGAATTTGCGAGGGGAGTGACAATGTCTTTCCACTGGTTCGATATAGCCGCGGGGGTCTTCCTGCTCGGCTGTGTAATCTACAGCAGTCTGCGCGGTTTTGTTAAGGATCTCTTTTCCATGCTTGCATGGGTCATCGGATATTTTGGTTCGATTAGTATCCATCCATACGCGACCCCATATACCAAACAGGTAATAAAAACCGGACTTATCGCCGACCTGGTCACCTTTTTCCTCCTCTTCGCGTTCCTGTACATATTTGTGCGTCTTCTAGGGGTACTGTCGCAAAAAAAGCTTGGGTTGCAGCATATACCATCTGAAATTGACCACGGCGCAGGCGCAATATTGGGATTCGCCAAATGGGCATTTTTCCTGGCGATATTCCTCTCCCCTTTGAATCATTTTCCAGAATTGAAAAAGGATCTTTCGGAGAATTCCTTCATGGCGTCGATTATACTTAAGGCCACGACCCAGTTTTCAGCTTCGGATGGGACAGGTCTGGAACCAGGCAATGTTTTTGAAATACCCCTCCTGACAGTAGACAGGGAGAAAGTTTCGCCCCCCCTGGAACCGGGTAATGAAGGTGGGGAGCCAACAGTAGACAGATCATCGCCTGTAAATAAAGATGAAAAAGGGGGCTCAGAAAGCGAACATGGGAAGCAGTTCAAGGTGAAGGAGATAGAGCCGATCATCAAGGCTACAACCGACGTCAAGGAGAACAAAATTGAACCGGGTGATAATCCGAACGGGATGGATGATTTTATCAAATCATTTAAGAATTGACAGGCATGCAAAACGCCGGGATTATCAATGTAGCTAACGCAGGTTTGTGAATAGCAAAATAATTTTATGGTTTTTAAAGGTATTAAGGAGAACATGAACAAGGGGATCTACCTGAGCCTCAAGGTGAAAGTTACCCTGTTTGTGGTTTTTCTTTCACTTCTTGGCCTGAGTTCTCTGGCCTACTTCTTCGTACACGTTGAGAGGAAAATGGTCCAGAAATTCGAAAAGGAAAAGGTCGATCTAATCGAGACCTTCGTCAGCAGTACATTGTATCCTGTCATGATAAACGGATCTGCTGAGGTGATGTCGAGCATTTTGGCGAGCTATAAGCATATCGCCAACATGGAGAAGGTTTTAGTCGTAAGGGTGGATGGCAAGGAAGCCTTTATGGACGATTCCACAGTGAAAGAAGTAAACGAAAGGGTCGGGTGGGAGAAGTTTTTCAAAGATCTTTCCAGTGAGCCGTCGCAGGTAATTCGGGAAAACGACAGAAATCTCATGAAAATTCTTTCTACCGGGGAGAGTGTGATCATTGAAGAAAAGGAGAAGGATAAAGGTTCATATGTAAAAATGATGATCCCGATCAAAAACGAGGCGGAGTGTCACATCTGTCATGGCGATGATCACGAAATAAGGGGTCTGCTTCTTGCCAGTTTTTCCATGAACAAGATAGAAAAAGAGGTGTCCGCCAATAACGTGGATTTCATCAAATACGCGTTTTTGGTAATTATTCTGATGTCGGGCATTTCGTTTGTTGTGTTCAGGGGGATGGTAGTAAATCCGATTGCCGATATTGTTGAGCAGGTAAATTCCGTAGTGTCGCACGACAGGTATGATTTGCGCCTTACTGAGCGGTCAAAAGACGAGATAGGCGAGATGGCGATGTCGTTCAACAGCTTCATATCTGCTGTGGAGAAATACCGCATTGAGCAGGCAAGCGAAAAAGAGAGGCTCGAGATAGCGGTACAGGAGAAAACCAGAGAGCTAAGGGAAAAGAACCGGGTAATTGAGGATGATCTAAAGATCGCGGGGAGGGTGCAGAAAGGACTTCTGCCGACCATGCTCCCTGACGTGCCGGGATATAGTTTTCATGCGGTCTGTCTGCCATGCATGTATGTTGGCGGAGATTATTACGATGTTTATCAAATCGATAATGAGCATATCGGGATATTCATCGGCGATGCTACCGGGCATGGTTCATCCGCGGCGCTCCTTGTTTCCATAGTCAAAACCCTGCTGATGTCCGACCGGAACAAGAGCCTCTCTCCGGCTGACGTCACGAAGAATATTAATGACTTTATGTACAGGAATACTCCCGATGACGTATTTTTAACGCTTTTCCTCGGCGTGATAGAAGTAAAAACAGGGAAAATGACCTATACGCTGGCCGGCCACCCTTCCCCCGTGGTTTTCAGGAGCGCCGACAACAGCCTTGAAAAGCTGGAGCTTTGCGGTGGTATGGTCGGCTCGTTCGAGGGCAACCTGTTCGAGGAGAAGGAAGTTATAATAGGAAGCGGCTCCAGAATGCTATTATACACAGATGGTCTTATCGAGGCGGCCAGCGCCAAAGGCGAAGAGTTCGGATTGGAGCGGGTAAACAGTTTGGTCAGCGGAAAGTATAATTTGCGTTCGTCTGATATTATTGGAGAGATACTTAAAACGCTGGAAACCCATACCGGTGGTGCAACACTGTCGGATGATGTTACAATGCTCGTTGTAGATTATAATAAAAACGGTAGCGGCTAATATTGTGAATTGCTGTTTTGCAAGAAGGTTTATTTTCATTTGTGAGAGGATAGAGTGAAACTTACAAGCAAAGAGATAAAGGGTGTAACAGTTTTCGAGTTGGACGGAAATATAAAGTCCATGGAGGATCTGGAAACGTTTTCCAATACGGTTGACGGCGTGATTTCAGACGGGTGCAGGAAACTTCTGCTTAACTTTGAAGGGGTGAACTTCATCAATAGCTCCGGGCTGGGGCGCCTGATCATGATAATACGGAAGATGGGGGAGGTTAAAGGAACCCTGAAGGTCTCCAATCTTGGGGATGATCTTGAAGAACTGTTCAATTTCACGAAATTGAACGAGAAAGTAAATGTATTTCCAACCGAGGAGGATGCATTAGCAGATTTTGGTAACTCCTGATGTGACGGATTCCTCTGTTTTTTCCAACCGGCCGATTTCTTCAGGGTTGGATGGAGCTCTGTATGGATTCTTTTTTGACTCCCTGTATTCATCAGGGGAAATGTTCCAAACCTATTGACGTTTTCTTTCAAACTAAAACTATTTCACATGAACGGATAATGATATATGAAATTTGATTCGCTGAATCTTGATCCCTCGCTTCTGAAGGGGATTGCCGAAATGGGGTATCAGAAATGCACCCCTGTACAGGAACAGGGGCTTCCCGAAAGCCTTTTGGGAAGGGATATTTGTATTCAGGCTCAGACCGGAACAGGCAAAACCGGCGTGTTCCTGATAACGATAATTCAAAGGCTGATTGAGATGGGACCGACAAAAGATGAAGGCAACGCAATAAGGGCCCTCATACTTGTGCCGACCAGGGAGCTTGCCGTCCAGGTGGAGACTCAGGCGATAGCTCTGTGTAAACATCTCCCTTTCAAAACGGTATCCATGTACGGGGGGGTAGGGTATGACAAACAGCAAAAAGATCTCCTTAAAAATCCGGAGATCGCCGTTGCCACCCCTGGCAGACTGATAGATTTCATTAAAAGCAGGACGGTCGATGTTTCCAGGACCTCCATCCTTGTAGTTGATGAGGCTGACAGGATGTTTGACATGGGATTCATGCCGGATGTCAGATGGATCGTAAAAAAATCTCCCGAGATAGGGAAAAAGCAGGCGATGATCCTGTCGGCCACGCTTGATGCGCGTATCAGGAGGCTCGCGGGACAGTTCATGAAAGATGCCGTTGAAGTCGAAGTAGAGCCCGATCAAATCACCGTCGACAAGGTTAAACAGCTCCTTTTTCATATCGGGCGTGAAGACAAAATGAGGCTTCTCCTCACCTTGATAGAGAAAGAGCAGATGGAAAAGCTTCTGATCTTCACGAACATGAAGCGTACCGCCGAGGATGTTTCGCGCAGACTGAATTCAAACGGGCATATAGCGGAAGCTCTGACCGGTGATGTTGCTCAGCAGAAAAGGCTGAGGCTTGTCGAAAAATTCAAGGAAAATAAGATCAATATACTCGTAGCTACCGATGTTGCGGCGCGCGGGCTTCATGTTGACGGGATAACGCATGTAATAAACTTCGACCTTCCGTCGGAAGCGGCCAGCTATGTACACAGGATAGGGAGAACGGCGAGAGCAGGCGCGGAGGGGATAGCATATACGCTCGCGTGCGAGGACCTTGTTGAGCATCTGGAGGGGATTGAAAAATATATCGAACAGAAAATAGAGATAGGGCATGTAGATTTTGAACTTGTTGATGATAAGCTCGGCAACTATCGCGCGAAGACTCCTGGAAGAAGAGGGGGTTTCGGCGGAAAGTCTGAAGGTGGATATCATGGCGCGCCAAGGGGTAGATCCAGCTCCGCTGGCGGCGGCAGAAAAACGCCCCAAAGGGAGTATGGCACGGCAAAAGAGGGGGGGGCGAAGAAACCGTTCCAGAGGAAACATCCCGAGGGAGGAAGGAAAAGTGAACATATCCCCGAAAAAAGTGCTGTAAAAAAAGGGATGAACCAAGAGGAAAGACTTGCGTACTACAAGAAAAAGTATGGGGAGTCGTTTTCTCAAGGTTCCAAATAGAATGTTTGCAAATCGGCTGGATGGGTCGAGCATCCGAAGGCCCGGTTTCGGCGCGCCGCTGGCGCTTTTATTCCTTGCGATTTTCCTTCACGGCTGTGCTTCGACAGAGCCATGCTGGAAGCCAGATTTCAGCAAGAAGGGGATAAACGGCTTCTCGGAAACAAAATGGCCCTGCTCCAGTCCATCAGGAAGTACTAGCCGATAGCGCAACTGAACAGATCTCGCTGATCTTTCCTATCGCCCGACTTCGTCAGCCATCTTTTTTATGTAGTCATCCAATTTTTTTGCAACTGTTTTATCCGAAAGGGAAAGTATCCTGACCGCGGTCAATCCGGCGTTTACCGCGCCATGAGAGCCTATTGCCATGGTAGCGACGGGAACCCCTTTCGGCATTTGCACAGTTGCCAGAAGCGCGTCCAGCCCTTTTAGCGGTCCACCTTCCATAGGGACGCCGATAACAGGTTTTGCGGTATGCGAGGCGACTACACCCGCCAGGTGCGCGGCCAAACCGGCCGCCGCGATGAATATCTTTGCCCCGGCTTTTTCCGATTCAGAAATAAGCCGTTTGGTCCTCTCCGGCGAACGGTGCGCCGAGGTAACGTGCATTTCATATGAAATCCCAAAAAGGTCCAGAGTGTCGGCGCTCTTTTGCATCGTCTCTCTGTCGGAATCGCTGCCAAACAGTATCACCACGTCCATTTTGATTTCCCTCTCAATCGGTTGTCTGTTTTTTTGAATCCTGATTTTATATTAATTTTAAAAAGGTTAAAACCTAATTTAAAAAATGGGTTCTTTCTTTGGAGTGTCGGCTTGTCCCTAGTGCCGGGGGATCAATCTGCGCCTGGTGAGGCTGATGGCTATGCCGGTGCCGACAGGTATAAAAAAAGCGAGATAAAACGCCGAGAGGATCAGGTGCGGACCGTCTCCGCCGTAGAAGAGAAACCGGTTTATCTCCACCGAATGAGGGGTTGGAAAGATGAGGAATATCCCTGAAAACCATTCAGGGAGCATGCTGGTGGGGAAATAGATCCCGGAAAAAAGGAGAAGCGGCGTGAGAAAGAGGGTGAAAAAGAAATTAAAGAATTCGTAACTCCACGCAACTGCTGAAACAGCGAGAGCCAATGCGCTAAAGGCAACTCCAAGGACAAACATGTTGAGCAGGATCATCGGTATCTGCGCGTAGGAGGTAAAAATGGAGGCGGCCATCATCACCAGTAACATGGCGAAGGTGGAAAAAAACGATTTTGTCGCTCCCCAGAGTATCTCTCCTATTACGATATCCTCTATCTCGATAGGAGTGGCGAGTATCCCTTCATAAACCTTCTGTTCCGTCATTCGTGTATATGAGCCGAAGGTGCATTCGAACGCCGCGGCTGTCATGGCGCTTGCGGCGAGCATTCCTGGGGCGAAGAATTCTATGTACGGATGACCGTCAATCTCCCTTACGAAGGCCCCAAGCCCTATCCCGATGCCGAACAGATAGAGGATCGGTTCGCCGATGTTGCCGACGATTGTCGCAAGGTAATGGCTTTTAAAAACGTCGAGGTTTCTCTGCCAAACCCGGTGCGAGCGGCGCATGTTTGGAAATCTCATTCGCGGAGGCTCCTTCCTGCAAGCCTCAGAAAGAGATCTTCCAATGTCGCGTGCCTGTGCAGTATCTTGTTGTGGCTCTGATCCATGATACGCGAGAGGATGTCAGAAGCGTTTTCGGGGTAGACGTATACCGTTTCTCCATGCTGTTCATGATGAGTTTCCAGCTGGTTCAGGAGGTAAACAATCTTTTCCATGTCCCCTGTTTCAGCGGTAACTTCTATGACGTCTTTTCCTATCTCGTTTTTTATAAGTTCTGCAGGGACCCCTTCCATCAGGATCGTGCCATGATCCATGATAGCTATCCTGTCAGTCAGTCGCTCCGCCTCTTCCATGTAATGGGTGGTCAAGATTATTGTCAGGCCGTCTTTTTTTAAAGAGGAGAGCCTCTGCCATATCAGCAGTCTTGCCTGCGGGTCGAGGCCGGTGGTCGGCTCGTCGAGGATCAGCAGGCGGGGCTGGTTTATCAGCGCCCTTGCGATGGCCAGCCTTCTCTGCATTCCGCCGGAGAGGGCGGGGATTTTTACATTTGTCTTCTCTTCAAGCTGGAGAAAAGCGAGAAGCTCCCTGGCGCGGGCTATGGCGTCGTGCCGGGGGATGTTGAAGTAGCGCGCATAGGTAACCAGATTCTGTATCACTGTCAGATCCCTGTCCAGGTTGTCGTCCTGCGAAACAATGCCGATTCTCTCCTTCACGACCCCCGCGTATTTTCCGATGTCCCTTCCAAGGACATGCAATTTTCCGCCGCTGTGCGGAATCATCCCCTGTATCATCCGGACGGTAGTGGTCTTGCCTGCTCCGTTTGGGCCGAGGAAACCGTAGCATTCGCCCGACGCAATGGCGAAGTCAATGCCGTTTACAGCCTGAAGGCCGCTGAATGTTCTCTTGAGTCCTATTGCTTCAACTATCGGCATAAAAAAATTTCCCTGTAAATGATTA
Source organism: Nitrospinota bacterium (assembly GCA_029881495.1). NCBI lineage: Bacteria > Pseudomonadati > Nitrospinota > Nitrospinota bacterium. Next base: position 160,776 of record JAOUMJ010000001.1, read on the forward strand.
TGATAATATACGCAAGTCTTGGCGATGCATACAGATTTTGTGTCAATTGCGGAAACAGGGGGGAGAATGGGTACGGGGCGAAGAAATATTTTCAGAAATTCACTTGTTGCGTTTTTTGCCGTCTTTTTGCTCTCGCTGATATTTCACGCTCGGATACTTAATTACATTTCTTCATCGCTGGTCCGCTCGGATGCAATAGAGTCGGCAGAAGCGATCGTAGTCCTTGCCGGCGATGGTCAGGGGGAGAGGATGATGTCGGCGATTGAACTATACAAAAGCGGAATGGGGAAGAAGATAGTTTTCTGGGGGGGGCAGCTTTACTGGAAGATAACATGGGCGGAGCTTTATATGAGACAGCTTAAAGAGGGGGGGATCCCCGAAGCCGATTTGATCTGGTCGGAGGAAAAGCTTGCGGAGCACAGCACCGTCGGCGAGGCAATGGTTAACGTGCGCCTTATGGAGGAGAACGGAATTAAATCGTTTATCCTTGTCACCTCCCCTTACCATACCTCCAGGGCGGGGATGGTTTATGAAAAACAGATAGAGGGGAAAGGGATGCGGATGTATGTGCATCCATCCGCTGATTCCATCGTGAAAATTGAAGACTGGTGGAAAGACAGGCAAAGCGCCAAGCTGATCTATCTCGAACTTAACAAGACAATCTATTACCTATTTAAAAACTGAGTCAAAACGGCCTTCCGTGCTCAGGGGTGTACGATTTTTGTCAGATCCCATATCGGGAGAAATATCGAGAGCGCGATAAAAAGTATGATCGACCCTAGAATAAAAACCATTACCGGCTCAATATATGCGGAGAGGTTCTTGATTTCCCTTTCGGCTTCCTTGTTGAAGAAGCCCGCGATCCGTTCAAGCATCTCATCGAGTTTTCCGGATGCCTCCCCAGCGGAGATCATCTGAATAACCGCGTGAGGTACCAGCCCCCCTCTTTTTCTCAACGGTTCGGCCATCCCCGTCCCTTCCTGAACCGATGTGCCGACCTCTACGAAAACGGTTTCAAGATATTTATTCGCGGTAGCGTTTGATGAAAGGTCGATAGCCTTCAGTATCGGTATTCCGGATTTCACCAGGCATGAAAGAATGCCGCAGAACTGGGCGAACTTTATCCGTGTAATTACCGCTCCGGTAACGGGCGCTTTTAAAATAAAGTAGTGCCATTTCCCCTTCCAGGGTCCGTTCTTGATCAACCAATAGAAAATAATGATTGATAGGGCGGATGCGCCGAAAATCACCAGCCAGTTCCCGTGAAAAAAGTCGTATAGAGTTATGAGCGTCTTTGTTGCCAGGGGGAGTTCTATTTTTGCATTGGTAAAAATAGCCGAGAATTTTGGCACTACGAATGTCATGAGCGTAATAATTGCGGTTATTATCGAAACAGCTACGATCTTGGGATATCTAAGCGCCTCGCGTATTCTGTTTGCCGTTTCAAGTTCGCGTTCAAGAAGTTTTACAAGCCTTTCGAGCGTCTGGTCGAGTGTTCCGGAAATTTCGCCGGCAATAACCATGCTGGTATATGTTTCAGGAAAGATCAGCGGGTATTCCCGCATTGATTCGTTAAGCGATGCTCCATCTTCAATTTTTGATTTGATATCGGATAGAACCTGCCTGAAATAGCTGTGGTCCTCCTGTTCGGAAAGGATATCAATGGTCTGCACTATCGGTATGCCTGCTTTTAGAAGCGACGCCAGCTGAGTAGTGAAAATGATCAGTTTTTCCGGGCTAAGGCTCCCGAAACTTTTGAAGTTTTTGGCAAAAAAATCGAAAAGGTATCTCTTTCTGGCTTCAATCCTGGAAGGTATAAAACCTTCCCTTAACAACTTGTCGGCGGCGGAATTTATGTTTGTCGCGCTTATGTCCCCCTTCATGAGCGTGCCGCCAGCTCTGGATCTCGCTCTATAGGTAAACAATGGCATAACAAAATTCCCCAGGCATTATTCATTCCGGCAATCTTCAAAAGTTCAAGCCGATTTCCTTGTAAAACTCTCCGAGTGACTTTTTTAACATGCAACAGCTGCTGCGAACATTGGAAGGGATTTCCATCCCCAGGCCGCATTCCTCTCCGTGAGCATATATCACCTTGTCGACTTCTTCGTACATGCCCGTCGAAATAAAGATCGAGGGGTAATCGAGTTTAAACGTATAAACTTTTTCTTTCGGCAGATGGTGGTAGGGAGTTTTTACGGAACTGTCTGGCAGGAAATCACCGATTATCAGGCGACCGCCATCTTTCACTGTCCTGTCTATTTCGTAAAGCGCTTTCATGAGGAATTCTCTTGATACCCAGTGAAGCACATAATTCACTATCACAAGGTCGAAGGTTTCATCTTCCTTAACGGGTAGCTCCGAGATAACGCCTCTTCTGAATTCCACCGCGGGGAAGCTCTTTTTCCCATCGGTAATAGCTGCTTCAGAAGGTTCGATGCCGACACAGCGAGAGCCGACCTCATCGTGTATTCTGCCAAGTCTCCACCCGTTACTGCATCCAATCTCCAGCACGTTCTCAGGTTTTAACCCGTGAGTTTTTATCATCTCGATCGGAAAGTCTACGGCCCCTTTCCCCTTCTCGGCAAGACTCTTTTTGTTCCTTTCGAACCACTTGTCAGCCTCGCCGGCATAAAAAACTTTGTCCTGGGGCATTACTAAAAATCCTTTCATGATGAAAAATCTATTTACGGGGCATTCTACACGAGTTTACCTCCGCATAAACAGTGCGCGGTTATCGAATTGCGCATTGGATATCGGAAGTTACCCGCAGGATCTCATCTTCAGTCGTAATGCCACGGTTTACCTTCTGCATCCCGTCCATTTTCATCGTTTCCATCCGCTGGTTATTGAAGAGGAATTTTCTTATCTCAGCCACGCCAACGCACCGGGATACGATTTCGCTCAAGCCATCGTCCATCATCAGAATTTCGAATATCCCGGTCCTCCCTGCGAATCCGCTTTTATTGCAAACCAAGCAACCGCGACCATAAAAGGAGGGAGCGCTTTCATTCTCAGGCGAAGCCTCCTCACCGTTTTTGCAGGATTTTTTAATCTTACATTTCTCGCAAATTTTCCTTACAAGGCGCTGGCCAATTACCCCGGCAAGTGAGGAGGAGATCAGATACGGTTCAATGCCGAGGTCGATCAGCCGCACTACCGCGCTTGCCGCATCGTTCGTGTGGAGCGTGGTGAGTACCATATGACCAGTCATTGCCGCCTGAACGGCGATCTCGGCCGTGCTTCTATCTCGTATTTCCCCGACCATTATCATATCAGGGTCCTGGCGAAGTATTGAGCGGAGAGAGTTGGCGAAATCAAGCCCTGCTTTGATATTGATCTGGGATTGGCGCACGCCGGGGAGCCGGTACTCCACAGGATCCTCGATAGTGACGATATTCCTGCTAATGTCGTTTAGTTCATTCAGAATGGCGTACAAGGTTGTTGTCTTGCCGGAACCTGTCGGCCCGGTAACTATTACCATCCCGTGCGGTGTCCCTGTAAGTTTTAATGTTTTCTCAAGGGATGAACCGGTAAGCCCGGTTTGTATCAACGTGGTCAGTGTTGCATCCTTGCGCAAAATTCGGATAACCACATTCTCACCGTATATTGTCGGGAATGTTGAAACGCGGAATTCAACATCTTTCCCATTAATAGTAGCCATGAATCTGCCGTCCTGAGGCATTCGCGATTCTGAAATATCAAGGCGTGACACGACCTTTACCCGGCTTATCAGGAGAGATTGGAGTTTTTTAGGGATCTCCCCTGTTGGAAAAAGGACACCGTCGATCCTGTTTCGGATATTCAGTGAATTTTCATCAGGCTCAAGATGGATATCGCTTGCCCTTTCATCGACAGCTTGGCGGATAATGGCATCCAGCAGGGCGGCTACCGGAGCCATTCCTGCAGCATTATTTTGGGAGGTTTCTCCCTGCGATATCGGGGATATTTCGCCAGGCAGGAGAGGATCAACCGAGTGCATCGCATCCATGACCGTGCCGGAAATGCCGTAATTTTTTGTTATGAATCTTTCTATCTGGCTCTTGGGCGAAATGGAGACGGAAACTTTTGAATTGAGTTTAGCGGAGAGTTCGTCGATCGCCGGGATATTTAAAGGATCCGACATCGCGATGATAATGGAATTCCCATTCATCTTCACAGGAACAACGGAGTGCCTCCGTGCAAGGCTTTCAGGCAGAAGGTCTAACAGTTTTTTATCAGGTTCAACCCCTTCAAGGTCGATCACTCGAATTTCCAGCTGTTTTGCCAGGGTGGAGATGATCTCCTCTTCGGTCAGGATGCCAAGGGAAATTACCGCTTCACCGAATCTTTCGCCTGAATTTTCCAGCCGTTCAAGGATCGCGTGCCTCTGTTCGGGTGAGATTGCGCCGGTTTCCATGAGAATGTCACCCAGTTTCTTTTTTTTCCAAACCGCCACCTATCAATTTCCTCCCGAAGATTTGGTGAAGCCGATCCAGGATATTTTCAGATTTCCCCCTCTGCATTTTTAACATGCCGTAGTCGGAAAATGAAATAATTTATTGGAAATAAAGGGGGGATCGGGAGTTGCAGAATAGGATGTGTGACTTTTTCGATTTGTATATTCGTATAGATAGTCCAGAAAAAGCGTCATATGAGGCAGGGAGAGTTGAATTTGCGAGTTTAGGCATAAAAAACAATCTCTTTCAAATTTCAATTGCCATAAATGGCATGAAATGGTGTAGTATAGTCCTTTTAAAATTTAACTTGGACAGGAGGGTGTATGGCAAAAATCGTTGCAGATTTGCATTTGCACTCAAATTGTTCCGATGGGTTGAATACACCTGAGGAAATATCTGAACTGGTTGAAAACAAGGCTGTTAAGGTATTTTCTTTGACCGATCACGATTCAGTTGCGGGCCATTCGGCTTTCGACAGGTTCACAAATGGAGAGTTTATTCCCGGCATTGAATTGACATCCACCATTGAAGGGACTGAATTACACATATTGGGATATTTTATCGATTCAGCCAACAAGGAATTGCTGGAAGTTCTTGATAAAATTGCTATAAAGCGTAAATCAAGGCTTTTAAGCATTATTGAAAGGCTGAGTGCGAATTCGGATTTTGATATCGACAAGGATGAAGTGATCGCTGAGATAGGTAGCGGCTCATATAACCGCTTGAATCTCGCCAGATTCTTTCTGAAAAAAGGTTTCGCGATGAGTCTTGATGAGTGCTTCTCCCGTTATCTTGGCGAATCCGGCAGTTATTACGAGGCTGTTGATTTTTTTACATCGGGCGAGGCTATAAAACTGATCCACAACAGCGGCGGATTGGCTTTTCTTGCTCACCCCTGCGTCGGAAGCGCCCATATGTATATACCAAGGCTTGTTGAAGAGGGGCTGAACGGTATTGAGGTATACCACCCTTCGCATTCGGCGGAAAATGTCCGGTTCTGTCTCGATATCGCGGCGAAGTACTCGCTTGGGATTTGCGGCGGCAGCGACTTTCACGGAACCGAGAATTCAAAGAGGCAAATAAAGTCGTTTGGACTGGATGAAGAGCAACTTGATAATTTTTTATCAATGAATCCCGGCAGGGATTTGGTTCGTTATTAGGAGAGAAATGAGATGAAATTGCGTAAGGAAGTGGTTCATTATCTTTCAAAGAAGATTATTGAGCATCTTGAGGAAAAGGAGATAATCGAATACGATTGCGATTTTGACAGCGCCGTTTCGATAGTCGAGTCATCAATCGTGAACGATCTGATGGTTGAGGACAAGCTCAACGAAGAGGTGAAGGAGATTCTCCGCGAGCAGGAGAACCAGATAGACGAAAACAACATTAATTACCGCAAGGTATTTCAGATGGTGAAAAACAAGCTTGCGCGCGAGAGAGGATTGATACTGTGAATCTGACAAGAGAAAAAATAAACCAGTTGTCCAAGGTGATTCTGCAGACCCTGCTCAAGGACGAAAGGATCGAATATTTTGTAGATGAGAACGATATGAGGCTCGGCATTGTGAAGGTCCTCACCGACGAGCTGAATGTAGAGGAAGAGATCGATCAGGCGGTAAGGAAAGCCATCGGATCATACGGCAGGGATATCCGCGAAGGTACCGAAGAGTGGGACATCGTCTACCAGCGCCACTATGCCGAACAGACAAAGAAAAGGCGCGGTCTGGATCAGGGATAAGAAAATGGGGGATCATCTGTTCCCCCTCAATGGCCGATTATCGGCTGTCAGTTTGCCGGGATGAACCGGCCCTCTATTTTTTCGCTTCGAGAAGGGATGCCGCCGCAAGTGGGATCGCCTCTGCTATCGTCGGATGTCCGAAAATCGTGTTTGCCATCGCCTCAGCCGTCATTTCAGCTTTGATCGCCACTGCGGCAGTGTGAACGATCTCAGTCGCACCAGGGCCGGCCATATGAATTCCTACTATTCTCCCCGAATCATCGGTCAATATTTTTACCAGTCCGGCAATTTCCCCAGAAGCGTGGGCTCGGGCAAGAGCGCGGATGAAATGAACTCCTCTGTTGTAGGGATTTCCTTCCCTCTTTAAATCCTCTTCGGTTTTCCCGACAAATCCAACTTCGGGATTCGTAAAGATTATTATCGGAAGGGTGAAGTGATCTATCCTGACCGGTCTAGCGTCCATTATTGCCAGCCCCCTGCTACCGAGTATGTCGCGGGCGGCGACAATCCCCTCGTGATGGGCGATGTATGCCAGGTTGGTTTTTCCTGCCACATCGCCGATTGCGTAGATCCCTTTTTGGGATGTGCGCATTGCCTGGTCGGTAATGATATACCCATCCTTGTCTGTGGAGACTTCTGTATTCTCAAGCCCAAGGCTCCCCGATTCCGGTATTCTCCCAATTGCGACCAGAAGAATTTCGGAATTGACAGTTTCACCGTTTTCCAGATCAATGCGCATGGAATCTCTGTGGCGGGAAACTTTAGAAGCTTTTGTGGCAGTTAAGAATGTCACCCCTTTTTTCTTAAGCTCCCTTTTGACAACCGCCCTTATTTCGCCGTCAACAGTTGGCAGGATGTCCTCAAGCGCTTCGATTACCGTGACATTTGTACCGACTCCGGAAAAGAAGGTCGCCATCTCCATCCCAATGGCTCCGCCGCCGATGATGGCAATCGATTCCGGCAGTTTTTCAATTGTGAAGATGGTATCGGAAGTGTAAATCCCGTCTCCATTGCCGAAAGGATTTATCGGTCTGCTCCCTGTGGCGATAACCGCGTTTTCAAATTCAAGAATCGTTTGCCCGTTATTAATTGATAAGGTTTTCTCTGAAGTAAAAACAGCGTTTCCGGCAAGCATCGTTATGCCCATTTTTTGGTATGTTGAGTTCAGCCCTTTTTGCATTACTGAAACCACTTCTTCATGGTGCGCCTTGATGCCGCTGAAATCAGGAGCGGTGAGGTTTATGCCGATCTTTTTTGCGAATTCTTTCTGCCTGTAAAGATGTTCTGCGGCAAGCCAAGATTTCGACGGAACGCAGCCCCGGTTCAGGCAGGAGCCTCCGAGACTCCCCTTGTCTATAAGGAAAGTTTTCAGGCCTTTGCCGGCGGTCTTTTCGGCGACTATGCCGCCTCCGGGACCTGCGCCGATAACGGCAATCTCGGCCCTGATTATTTCATTTTCCATCAATTTCTGGAAATTATAGTTTAGTGAAGGCTCAAAAGCCAATACAGAAAGAGGCTTAAAAGCTCAATTGACCTGGCTGGTACTTGGGGCGGTCTTGGATGCAACAGGCTTGAATGCGGGCATATCCCCCTCGTAGAAGAATGTCTCCGTCAGATAGTGTTTCTGCAACCTTCCGTTTTCAAATGGAACGCCCATATCTTCCGGGAATATAGCTACGGTAGTATCTTTAAAAACCCACTGATCAAGGTCAACTATGTTTTTGTCGGTCAATTCCACGCACCCTCTTGTATCTGGTGTACGCTCGCCTATTCCAGTGCCGTGGAGCCATATACCGCCTCCTGTGCGCCCCTTCTTCCTGTCGTACATGTTAGGGTAGTTCAGTACGAAGGCTCGAGGTCCGTAAATCTTATCAAGGTCTTTCGTGATTATTTCCGTCACATGATAAAGGCCCACAGGGGTTTTTAAGTCGCCCTGCGTCTCTTTCCTGCCGGTATTTTTGCCAAGGGAGACATCAAAACTGTTCACCACCTCAAAATGTTCCTGGAACTCCCGTAGGATGTGGAGTTTTCTGTTCTTTTTATCTACGGCAACAGCGTACTTCTCCAGTAGCGGAGCGGCCGGCGGCTCGGGAGCGATTGCCAGTTTTTCCAGTTCCTTTTCAGGCTCCGGCTTGGCAACGGTCTCCTGTTTCTCAATGACGACGGGTTTTTTTGATTCAAACGATTCTTGGATCGACGCCATCGATTCGCCGATGAACAGATCTGTGGTTGTTACAAAGTTGGCGGTAGTTTCGTATGAGCTTTGAGCTGTATTTTTTACGGTATCGTATATGAGGGCGCTTTTTTCGGATACATAGGCGGCAGTTGACTTCGCCGAGTTCGATACAAATACGGCAGTGGTCTTTGCCGTGTCCAATGTAAATACAGCGGTTGATTTTGCCGTGTCCCATACAAATACGGCGGAGTTCCCAATCAATGTGCGATTGCTCCATGTAAAGAAGGTCAGTGTAACGACAATCAACAGCGAAAGGGTGCCTGTAACCACTTTTTTCGGTATTACAGGACGTGTTCGGAAGGACTGCTTTAACGCAAAGTTGGTGTACGCGACCCTTACATTGGTCCTGAGTACAAAGATATCCCTTTTCAGGTTATCAAACATTCCGGTGCTCCAAGTTTTCCCTCTCTCCTTTAATTATCGATCCTGCTCCAATTCTCATCTAATATTTTCCACTTCCCGGATTCTTTTGTCAAAGAGAGGGTTTTAACCCCCCGGCTGTTGAAACTGTTTGACCGGTACAGCTGGTGGAACGTTGCCCTTGCCGCCCGGCTGGAGATGATCGATATCTCCAGCGCTTCAAAATCGATCTCGGGTACGCCAGGCCTTTTGAACTTGAAGGCTTTATCGGCCACCCACTCCTTTTTATCCATATATCCGAACTTGAAATCGGAAGAATAGTGCTCCGAGTAGTTCTTAATATCTTCCATGTTCCATGCTTTGATCCATGCCTCGATCATTTTTTTTATTGCTGTCTCCGGGTCATCCGGCGCGGCTATGGGGCCTTTGGACAACCCCCCTTCAGAGGCGCCGGCATTATCTCCGATAAGTCTTGTCTGAATGTTGCTTAACTGCTTTTCCATGAAAACAACCCTTGCCTGGAGCGTTTCGGCAAGGCTCATCGTCTCATCGAACTGCTTTTGGGCTTCGTTTGCCTGTTTTCTCATAAGGCTGTTCTCAAGCTCCAGCTTGATATTGTTCTCCCTCTCTTCGGCGATTTTGGCTTTAAGTATATTGATCTCTTCCAGAAGCTCCTGTCTCGTTCTGTTTTCGTAATCGGCGCCAATGGCGGGATTTATTTTGTCTGATCCATTCTTATCTGTGCCGCGGTATTCCATTGGAGCCGTAAAAAGGGAGCTATCGTCGGAGACGAGTATTTCAAGTCTCCCTTTCTTAAGGGCGACACTGAAAGGGGTTTCCCGGTAAAGTTGCAATTCAAGCCGAACAGAGTCGATTTCGGGGAACGCAACAACAGATACATGGGATACGGTTTTATCGTTTATTTCGGTTTTACGGGGTTCGAAGTCGAGCACCACGTTTGGTATTTCCACCGCTACCCTGGTCGGCTCTGAAAGGGAATATGTGCTGTATTCCAGGGGGATGTTGCTGTAGACCTTGACTACCGTTCCTTTGTCCGTTGAGGCGTATGCTATCCGTTTAATATGGGCTTTCGAGCCTTCAGAGGCGTCATGAAGTGTGAGGTCAGTTCCCGCCGTTTTACATCCCGTTGTTATAAGGAGGAGGAGCGTCATTTGGCGGACCGATGTCCGGAATCGTTTTGTCCCCCTCACTGGTCCCTTTCCGTGCGGGATCAGTTAAAGCCGCACATGCCGGAAGAGCATGGACTGCCGCCTGATTCAAGGTTACATGCTCCCCCCTTGGCGGATGAGGAGGAACTGCCGGCAATTGAAGGGGCAAAGGTTGAGAACGCTTTTTTTACCTTTTTCGACCCACATTTGGGGCACTCAACCCCCTTAAAGGAGCCACTGGAAAGTCTCATCTCTTCAAATTTGGCATCACAGTCGGAGCAGTTAAATTCATAAATCGGCATTTTGACCTCTACTTTCGATGAAATTGTCAGTTCATTATATCTCGTGAAACAGGTAATTTATCCTGTAACTATACAGATACAAATATTTCCATGCGGATTTAAAATCCGGCAAATTGAGGCAACTATTAAATCTATATAATCGCGGAAAACTTAACGTCATTCACGGCTTCCATAAGTTAACACTATGATTTTATGGTGTCAATCCCGGCATGGACTGCCGATTTTCTGCGGAAACCTCTATTCGCTGTTAAATCAGGGGTATGTGCAAATGATCCACTTTTTTGCCCAGTTTAATTTTCATGCCACGTTTCTTGATACATTCCCATGAAATCGACTATACTAGCGTTTCCTTTTTCCAGGAGCAGACAGCTGGAAGTGGCGTTTTTCTTTGGGGGGGATAGAGTCGCCATGCATAGGAATGTGGAAAAATATTTGAATAGTTAGGAGGGCTCTTAATTGAGTAACAATAGCAAGTATGCGCAATCTTTCAAGATATTGAAAAAAAAGGAGCTTTGCACCAATACATTTTGGTACGAGCTGGAGGCCCCTTTTATAGCCCGCAAGATGCTGGCTGGGCAGTTCATCATCGTTAGACCGAACGAGGCAGGCGAGAGGATACCGCTTTCGATTTGTGGCTGGGATAGGGAGAAGGGGACGATCAACATTATAGTGATGTCAGCCGGTTTAACTTCCGGAATAATCAACGACATGAAGGTGGGGGACCGTCTTATCGACATAGTCGGCCCGCTCGGGATGCGCTCCCATGTATCTAAATATGATGGTACTTGCGTGGTAATCGGAGGCGGTTACGGCACCGGGGCGATCCTTCCGACCGCCAGGGACCTGAAGGAGTTGGGAAACAAGGTTATCGGCATTGTCGGGGCCAGGAACAAGGATCTGCTTATCATGGTTGATGAGTTGAGCGAAGTTTGTGACGAGGTAATGGTTACTACCAACGACGGCTCGGTGGGGATCGAAGGTTTCGTTACCCACGCGCTCCAGAAGATAGTCGACAGGGAAAAAGTAAGTTCGGTATTGGCTGTCGGGCCGGTGCCGATGATGATCGCGGTATCGAATATGACCAAACCGCTTGGAATAGAGACTTGGGTTTCCCTCAACGCGATAATGGTTGACGGAACCGGAATGTGCGGAGCCTGCCGGGTATCGGTTGGCGGTGAAACGAAATTTGCCTGTTTCCACGGTCCCGATTTTGACGGGCACAAGGTTGATTTTGATGAGCTGATAAAGCGTCAAAAAATGTTTGTTGAAAAAGAGAAAGAGGCCCTTGCGGCCTGTTCCAAATAAAGGAGAGGGCGATGGCAGGATTAAGCAATAAAGAGAGAATGGCGCTACCGAAGCAGGAGATGCCGCTTCATCCGGGTGAAGAAAGAGTCAAGAACTTTGACGAGGTTCCGATTGGCTATACGGCGGAGATGGCAAAGCAGGAAGCGCTCAGGTGCATTCAGTGCAAGAATCCAGGATGCATTCCAGGCTGTCCGGTAGGGATAGACATCCCCGCCTTCATACAGCTTATTGAGGACGGTGACTATGCAGGGGCTGTAAAGAAGATAAGGGAGACAAACTTCCTCCCTTCGATATGCGGACGCGTATGTCCCCAGGACAAACAGTGCCAGCTCGACTGCATAGTTGGAAAGAAAAACGCTCCGGTTGAAATAGGTTCACTTGAGAGGTTTGTTGCTGATTACGAAAGGGACCACAACCTGAGGGTTCTCCCCGACATAGCGCCGGACACCGGCAAGAACGTAGCGGTCGTTGGCTCCGGCCCAGCAGGGCTGACAGCGGCCTACGAGTTGAGGAGACGCGGCCACAATGTTGTCGTTTTCGAAGCTTTCCACAGGGCGGGCGGCGTTCTGGTTTACGGTATCCCCAGGTTCAGGCTTCCGCTTGAGACCATCGACAGCGATATCCAGTTCCTTGAGGATATGGGGGTCAAGTTCGTTTACAACATGATCATCGGCAAAGTGCTTACGCTTGACGACCTCCTTAACGAGGAAGGCTTCGACGCCGTTTTTATCGGAACGGGCGCGGGAACACCCAAGATGCTCGGAGTTCCAGGAGAGAATGCGAATGGAGTTTACTCCGCAAACGAATACCTGACGCGAATCTACATGATGGGAGCAAAGGATTTCCCGAAATTTGCCACTCCGGTAGTCCAGGGTGAAAAGGTTGCCATCATCGGCGCCGGGAACACGGCAATGGACGCTCTCCGCACGGCTAAAAGGCTCGGCGCGGAAGTAACCTGCTACTACAGAAGGTCGAAAGAGCAGGCTCCGGCGCGTACGGAAGAGGTGCATCACGCCGATCAGGAGTTCGTGAAGTGGAAATTCCTCTCGAATCCGGTGGAGATCATCACCGACGAGAACAACTATGTGAAAGCGTTGAAGTGCGAGGTCATGGAACTCGGCGAGCCGGACAGCTCCGGAAGGCGCAAACCTGTCGGTACCGGAAAGTACTTTACCGATGATATCGATACCATAGTTTTCTCGCTTGGTTGCGACGTGAATCCGGTTATCCCCTCTACCGACAAAGAGTTGAACGTCAACAAGTGGGGGATAATGATGGTGGATGAAAAGACCTACCAGACATCCAAGAAGGGTGTTTTCGCCGGAGGCGATGCTGTTACCGGCGGTTCGACCGTTATCCTTGCAATGGGACAGGCGAAAGTCGCCGCTCTCGGCATAGATAAATACCTTAAAGGGGAGATGAGCTGGAAAGATGCCAACGTTCCTACCGATCCGAAATGGCCCGGCATTATCTGGGATGCCCCAAAACCGGAAAAGAAGGACAAAAAAGATAAAAAGGCAAAAGCCGCCAGCTAGTATTCATATTTTCGTTTCTTTGGCGGGGAGCCGGTTTCGGCTCTCCGCCTTTTTTTTGCATTCAGCCCAGAAAAGAATTATCTCCGGTATGCCGGGGGAAACCCTTTAAGGTGATTTTGGCAAAGGAATACTGATTTCAGCGCTCCGGTTTGTATACGGAACGGGTAGTTTATTGAGAATTGGTTGTAGAGTCTTCGATCCTTTTGACCAGACCCTTCAAAACGTCGATTATCTCCGGCCGGTCCCACTCGGTGGGGCCGACAAAGTGGAGTATTACAACGCCGTTGCCGGCTATCAGGTATGTCTCGGGAACGCCGGTGATCATGTAATTTTTGGCGATGCCCCCTTCCTTGTACTTGTCGGTGTCCTTCTTTTCCGGGTCCAGAAGCACAGGGAACGTGATCCCCATTTCCTTTACAAACGGCGGAACGCTCTCCGTGCCGTCTTCATCAATGCTGACCGCGAGCATTTCAAAGTAAGGCCCTTTTAGCTCCTTATAAAGCCTCTCCATTGAAGGCATCTCGTCGCGGCAAGGGGGGCACCAAGTAGCCCAGACGTTCAGAAATACGAGCTTCCCCTTGTAATCGGAGAGTTTGAATCTCTTTCCGTCTATTGAAGCAAGATCAAACGCCGGCGCGGCCTTCCCCTGCATGGGGCCCGGCTCCGGTGGCTTTGCTTCTTCTTCTGCGGTTTTTTCCTCAATCGGTTTCAATATGGGCCGATTCATTATCTCAACCTTTATGGTGAAATAGGAGACGATAAGGAGTACGGAGAGGATCGCAAAAGGGACTATCGCCCTTGATCGCTCTTCGGCGAGATTTCTGCTAGTGGCTTCGTTTTGCATAGTAGTTGTCGACTTCCATTCGTATCTCAGCAGGTGTTTTTCCCATCTGGGTCAGCTCGTGAGCCATCTGCCCCTCGTCGAGGCATACTCCGCAGTTTGCGGCGTGCATGTCGGTGAAGCATGTAAGGAGGGTTTTATGATTGAATTTCGGATTCTCCTTGCACCGGCAGTAGCAGTAGAGCGCGTCGAACGCTTCCGGTATCTCGGTTGCCCACTGATATATCTGCCGAACCCTGCCATCGAAATATTCCGGCATAAGTATTGGCCTGGTTTCTATCAGACGCTCCGTGTTGGTGTGCGGTATCCCTTTATACCCGTCGCTAGTGGTCACCATCTCCCGCTCGGCGCTATTGGCGTGAGTCTCCGGGGTTGTCGTATTCTGAGCCACCAGGTAGCCTACCATCAACGCGAAGGCGATACCGGCTAAGATCATCAGTTTTGTCTGTGTGCCGCTTTCATTGCTCTTCTTTTTTGCCATCTTTTTTCTCGCTATAAGTGTTCAAATTTGAATTTGCATTGTAACAGACGAACATGTTTTAGGAAAGCGTGCGGCATTTTATATTTCCACCGGTTTTGATTACTCACTTATCCGTGGCGGGATAAAGTCTGCTTTTAAGACCTGTTCGCCTTGAAAGCGTTGAACTCCTTTTTGGCTTCCGCGACAAGAGAGGGATTCATGAAAAGCTCAATGGTCGTTGCCGCGAGCGCTTCGGTCATTTTCATCATGTTCTCCACCCCGTTTTTCGATAGGACGGCCTTCAGGAAATCCCTCGAGTGATTTACGGTCTTGCTGTCGCCGACCGCGAACTCCGGATGTAGCGCGGGGAGCGTCTGGCTCAGGTTCCCTATGTCTGACGAGCCTATCTGTTCCGTTTCGTTAAAGCCGTAATCCGTAAGGCCCACGTTTGCCATATGCGCTGAAAATATTTTCCCAAGGGTTCTGTTCGGCTCGAATGCGTGAAACGCCATCGGATTGTTCTTTATTTTAAGTTTGCATCCGGTGGAAGAGGCGGCCCCTTTTGCGCATTCGATCAGCCGTTTTTTTACATATTCATAATCCCGCATGGTGATGCCCCTCGCCATGAACTTTGCCGAGGCATATTCCGGAATGATGTTCGGCGCGTCTCCGCCATGCATGACTATTCCGTGGAGGCGGCTGAAATTCGGGGTCTGTTGCCGAAGGGCGTTGACGGAGTTGAAAAGCGTTATGACTCCATCGAGGGCGTTTATCCCGAGTTCCGGATTGGCCGCCGCGTGGGAAGCCTTGCCGTAAAAGTGGAATTCCATTTCAGCGACTGCCAGCATTCTGGCGACTACTCTGTTCTTGTTTGAAGGGTGCACCATCATCGCGGCGTCTATCCCCTTGAACCATCCATCCGCTATCATTTGAATCTTTCCGCCGCCCCCCTCTTCGGCAGGGGTTCCCATCAGGGAGAGTTTTCCGCAACGGTCACCGAGTATGTTCTTTGCTACAACCGCCGCTCCGAATGACGATGCGGCTATCATGTTGTGGCCGCAAGCGTGTCCTATGCCGGGGAGGGCGTCATATTCCGCGAGCAGGGCTATCGAAGGTTTTGCCGATTTTCCGGTGAATACCGCCTCGAAAGCTGTTTTCAGTTTCCCTTTTCCTCTCTTTACCCTGAAACCATGTTTTTCCATCTCTTCGGCGAGGAGTTCCGACGCGAAAAGCTCATTGAAGTTCAGTTCAGGATTATCGAATATCAGTTTGTTGATACGAAGTATTTCGGGTCTCAGCTTTTCCAGCTCTTTGCGGATCCGTTTCTGGTCCGGCATCATGTGACTATGTTCCTCGCGACCCTTATGTAGTTAAGCTCTTTTGGAATGGTTTCATCCTCGCAGTAATTGTTCTCCGCCAGAATAGTCAGATCTTTCAACGTCCGTTCGTCCCCTTCGAAATCGACTGTTTCGCTTTCCATGTCCGCGGTATGCCCGCCCCCTTCAAGAAGGTCGAGCACCGATCTGCAGTCGAACTTTCTGTCGCCGACAATCATGAATACATCGGTGCCGTGTTCTTCCACGACCAACGTAATGTAGTAGGCCGGTCTTGCGTGAAAACCCTTGGGCTTCGGGATAGGGAGAGTTATTCTGCTTTTTCGCATGAAGCGGCTCATTATTTTTTCGGCTATCGGCTTTCCTTCCTGCATGAATTTATGGGTGTAAAAGAATGCGAAGTGGGAAAGGAGTTTCAGGACGAAGTTCTTGTCGACAATATTGGAAATCCTGTCTTTGCTTTCGTCCGAGTGAATTTCATTTTCATGTCTTTCATAGAAGTGGATTATCCACCTTGCCATCTCCATAAGGTGCATTGGGACGGAGATGTAGGCGCGAAAACGCTGGAGGTCGGGATCGGAACTTTCAATATTGGTGTGACGCACATGCGTATCGTATTCCGACTGTATGTTGTGCAGGGAGTTTTCGAGTATCTTGACCATTGTTTCGTTTATGCGTACTGGGATCATCTGTGAAAGTTCCGCCGGGTCGGGTTTATTGCCGTATTTTTCCCTGCGCACCTTGATGGCGATCTTCCGGTAGCTCTCGACTATCTGCATTATCCTTGATTCGGACGTGGTGTACTGGTTCATTGAAATGTTTCTTGGCAGTTTTACCTGCTTTTCGATCTCCTGAAAGGCTTTCGGGTCCGCATCCGTTCCTTCAATGCGACAACCGAGCCTTTCCATTTCTTTTATTGCTTCTTCTATGAGAGCTTTCTGTATTTTGCCGATGTAATTTAATACCTCTGCGCCATGCTGAAGGAACTCTTCAGAATCATCAGCGCTGTGGTTTGGGAAATAATCCTGATATCTGTTCACCACATGGCTTAACTCAAAAGATGCAACGGCGAAATTGCGGACACTGGCTACCAGTTCGCTGAAAAAATACCAAGTCCGGTTGTTTCTCGCGCCGTAATCGTCCAGAAATGTTTCGAAGTTACCGGCTTCGTTCATCAGGTTGAAATAGAACTTGGAAGTGAAGTTTTCCGGAGTGTTGAGGTGTATGAGGTATGAGGCAAGCTGGAGGAACGGAGCGGCGTTTACCTGCAGGGGCTCGCGGAAGGCCTCCTCGCTTATTATCAGGTGGAGGGAGTCGCGTTCCTCCTGTGCAGGGTCTTGTCCGCTCTCGGCGTCATCATTCCGTTTCATACACGGCCATTCTAGTATCTATGCGCGGCATGTTTCAAACATTTACCTCTCGGATGCCGAAGTCAGGATGATGCGGACTTGAAATATTCGATAGTTTTTTTCAGCCCGTCCTCAAGCGACCACCTCGGCTCCCAATCAAGAAGTTTTTTCGCTTTCGAAATATCGGGCCTTCTCTGTTTTGGATCGTCTCCAGGGAGAGGTTTCATTACTATCTCGCTTTTGG
Organism: Nitrospinota bacterium; assembly: GCA_029881495.1. Classification (NCBI taxonomy): domain Bacteria; kingdom Pseudomonadati; phylum Nitrospinota; species Nitrospinota bacterium. The sequence continues at coordinate 178,088 of JAOUMJ010000001.1, forward strand.
AATTCAGCGTGTTCCTGATCTTCTGCGCCATCGCGAGAATTGTCATCTCGTTCGGATTGCCGATGTTCACCGGTGTTGTGACAGAGGAGAATGCAAGTTTTTTGATTCCGTCAATCAGGTCGTCGACATAACAGAAGCTCCTTGTCTGCGAGCCGTCGCCGTAGACGGTTATCGGTTCGTTATTCAGCGCCTGAATAATGAAGTTCGGAACGGCCCTGCCGTCATTTAGCCTCATCCGGGGGCCGAATGTGTTAAATATCCTCACTGTCCTTGTGTCCACCCACCCCTGGTTCTGATATGTGTGAACCATCGCTTCGGAGAATCTTTTAGCCTCGTCGTAACAGGAGCGCGGACCGACCGTGTTGACGTTTCCCCAGTAGCCTTCGGGCTGAGGGGATATTTCCGGGTCGCCGTATATTTCAGATGTGGAAGCCATAAAGTAGACGGCTTTCTTTTCCTTTGCCATTTCAAGAGTGTTGTATGTCCCTGTCGAACCGACCAAAAGGGTTTCCAGCGGGAGTTCCGCGTAATCGATGGGGCTCGCCGGCGAGGCAAGATTCAGTATGTAGTCAAGCTTTCCCTTGTATTCGAATTTTTTCGTTATATCCTGCTCGATAAAGCTGAATCCGGCCTCACTTTCCAGGTGTTTAATGTTGGATGCTTCGGATGTAATGAAGTTGTCGACGCCGATAACCTTATGCCCGTCCTCAAGAAGAGATTCGGACAGGTGCGATCCCAGAAAACCGGAGGCTCCGGTAATCATTATTTCGGCCATTTGTTTCTCCCCAATCCAAAATATTCGAAGCCGAGCCTTTTCTTTCTGACCGGGTCGTAGAAGTTCCTGCCGTCGAAAATTACAGGCTGTTTAAGTATTGTTCTTATCTTTTCAAGGTTAAGGAGCTTGAATTCGCGCCATTCGGTTACAAGGATCATAGCGTCGGCGCCTTCGCACGCCTCATACGGGTTCTGGCAGTAGGTGATATCCGGCATAATTTTTTTTGCGACCTCCATGGCAACCGGATCGAACGCCCGTATTTTCGCCCCCCCCTTTTGCAATTCATTGATGATCTCTATTGATTTGGCTTCGCGCATGTCGTCGGTGTTCGACTTGAATGCCAGTCCGAGCAACGCGAATGTTTTTCCTTTCAGGTCGGGGAAGCGGCTCTTTATCATCTTCGCAAAATGTCCCGCCCTCTCACTGTTCGTGCCGAGCACATTTTTAAGGAGAGCGAATTCGGAACCGAGTTTTGTGGATGTATGGAGGAGAGATTGCACGTCTTTCGGGAAGCAGGAACCGCCGAAGCCTAGCCCCGCGTTCAGAAACGCCCTCCCTATACGCTGGTCGGATCCCATCCCTTTCGCTACATGCTCAACGTCCGCCCCTACCTTCTCGCAGAGGTTCGCTATTTCGTTGATGAACGATATCTTCGTGGCCAGGAACGCGTTTGAGGCGTATTTTATTATCTCCGCAGAATAAACGTCGGTTATCAGCATCGGCGCTTCAAGTGAAGCGTAAAGCTCCAGCAATTTCATGGCGACCTCTTTGGTCGGGGCGCCTATTACTATCCGGTCGGGGTGAAGGGCGTCCTGTATAGCGGAGCCTTCCCGGAGAAATTCCGGATTCGACACCACGTCGAATTTATGATTCTTCGGGTTGTTGGCATTGATTATCTCGCTTACGATGTCCCCGGTGCCGACAGGTACGGTGCTTTTATTCACGATAACCTTGTAGCCGTTTATCGCTTCGGCGATCTCCTTGGCGACAGCTTTTACATATGAAAGGTCGGTCTCGCCGTGGTCCATTGGCGGCGTATTAACGCAGATAAAGATGATCTCTGCCGCCTCAACCGATTTTTTAAAATCGGTAGTGAACGAGAGCCTCCCCTCATTCCGGTTTCGGACTACCAGCTCTTCAAGTCCAGGTTCATAGATAGGCATGATGTTCCGGTTCAGCAGATCGACTTTTTCTGCGATCTTATCTACGCAGATGACGTCATTTCCAAGTTCGGCAAAGACCGTTCCGGTCACAAGCCCGACATAGCCGGTTCCAATAACGCAAATATTCATCTATTCCCCTTTAATCAGGATTGTCGGCAAAATGATCGCCATCTTTCAGTCTGGCGCCGTTTGCCCATACATTGGCCGGAATCGCTTTTTTGCCCTCCGGTCCGATTTCAAGAATTGCCAATCTACCATTTTCAGCCTCTACTTCCAAATACTCCTGGCGCATTCCGATTATCCTACCCGGTTTTCCGGCAGATGGAACATTATCAAGCACTCTTGAGCGGAGAATCTGGAGCCTCTTCCCGCGGAAATATGTATAGGCCCCCGGATTTGGCGAAAGCCCCCTTATAGTTCTGTCGATCTTTTCAGCTGACATGCGCCAGTCGATGAGTCTCTCCCCCGTTTCTATCTTGGCGGCATATGTGGCGGCGGTTTCATCCTGCGGTTCTGGGGTGATACCCCCTTTTGAAAGGAGGTTGAGGCTCGTTACCATCAATTTCGCCCCGATGACGGCAAGTGAATCGTGAAGGTCCCCCGCGGTCGTCTCCGTCCCTATCGGGATCGACTCCTTCATCAGCATATCCCCCGCATCCATCTTCCTAGCCATCATCATCGTCGTTACCCCAGCCTCTTTGTGCCCCTCCATTACCGATCTCTGTATTGGCGCGGCGCCGCGCAGTAACGGGAGGAGCGAGCCGTGAAGGTTCACGCATCCAAGCCGAGGTATCTCGAGCAACCTCTTCTTCAGTATCTGCCCGAAGGCTACAACCACTATGATGTCGGGCGCGCAATCGGCTATCCTTTTTACCGGCTCTTCAGCGTTGACGTTTTCAGGCTGGATGATATCAAGGCCGAGCTCTTCGGCGGCGTTCTTGACCGGCGGTGGGGTTGTTTTGCGCCCCCTGCCGGACGGCCTGTCGGGCTGGGCGATGACAAGCGCGATATTGTGCCCCGCTTCGTGCAACGCTTTCAGCGTCGGTACGGCAAACTCCGGCGTCCCCATAAATACGATTTTCATAACCTCTAAACTTAAACAGTATTAGGGCAAATGGCAAAAAAGATTTTCTCCCGGTTTTGCGCCGGGCTGCAGGGGGAAGGTTTTAAATACCCACTTGCGGAAGCAGATTTCCACATCAGGCAGGTACTGGTTGCGGTTTTTTAAAGTACGGCGATATAATGCATCCCTTCATGGAAACAGAGATAACCTTACAGACGGCGCTCGACCACGGCTTAAGCGAAGGGGAATTCGCAAAGACGCAGGAGATACTTGGGCGTGTTCCAAACATCGTTGAGCTAGGCATCATCTCGGCCATGTGGAGCGAGCACTGCTCATACAAAAGCTCCCGCATACACCTTGCTAAATTCCCGACAAAGGGGAAACATGTAATACAGGGGCCGGGCGAGAACGCCGGGGTAATAGATGTCGGCGATGGAACGGCGGTGGTGTTCAAGATGGAATCGCACAACCACCCTTCATACATCGAGCCTGTGCAGGGCGCGGCGACAGGCGTCGGCGGGATACTGCGCGACGTCTTCACAATGGGGGCCAGGCCGGTGGCAAGCCTTGATTGCCTCCGCTTCGGACACTCGTCACATGAAAGAACCCCCTACCTTGTAAGCGGAGTGGTTAAGGGGATATCCGGCTACGGCAACTGCATAGGGGTTCCAACGGTCGGCGGGGAGACCCGCTTCCACGAATGCTACAACGGGAACATCCTTGTTAACGTAATGAACGTCGGCCTTGCGAAAACCGATTCGATCTTTTACGGCCACGCATCCGGCCTCGGGAACAAGGTGATATATATCGGCTCCGCCACGGGGCGCGACGGCATACACGGCGCGGTGATGGCCTCCGACAGCTTCGGCGACGGAGGGGAAGAGAACAGACCGACTGTGCAGGTGGGGGACCCATTTACCGAAAAACTTCTGCTGGAAGCGTGCCTCGAGCTTTTCCAGGAGAAAGTAGTGGAAGGGATACAGGATATGGGGGCCGCCGGGCTTACCTCTTCCTCCTTTGAAATGGCGGAAAGGGGGGAGACAGGACTCTCCATCCATCTCGATAAGGTGCCGATGCGCGAAGAGGGGATGACCCCTTACGAACTGATGCTCTCCGAATCGCAGGAGAGGATGCTCCTTGTCGCAAAACCGGAAAATGAAAAACGTATCCTTGAGATACTGGCGAAGTGGGACCTTGAGGCCGCCACTATCGGAGAGGTGGAGGATCACGGGCATGTGAAGCTCTTCTTTCATGGCGAGAAGGTTGCCGACATACCGGTCGCCCCTCTTGTCGGCTCCGCCCCGAAACTCGACCGTCCGCAGAAACGTCCTGAGTACCTGAACAAGGTCAATTCCTTCGATACATTAAGCGTTTCGAAACCTTCTGATCTGGGGGACGTTCTTCTGAAACTGGTCTCTTCCATGAACCTCAATTCAAAAAGATGGATAACCCGGCAGTACGATTCGATGGTAGGGATAAATACGGTAACCGGCCCGGGGAGCGATTCCGCCGTTATAAGGATAAAGGATTACAACGGCGGCAACGGAAGCGGAAAAACAAAGGGGCTTGCTCTCTCCGCCGGATGCAACGAGCGCTACTCATACCTTGATCCATATACCGGCGGGTTGATAGCTATCGCGGAAAACGCGAGGAACATCGCGTGCGCCGGGGGGAAACCGCTTGCCGTGACCGATTGCCTCAATTTCGGCTCCCCCCAGAATCCGGAAATAATGTGGCAGTTCGTAAAATCGGTTGAAGGGCTTGCGGAGGCTTGCCGTCGCCTTGAGATACCTGTTGTCAGCGGCAACGTAAGCCTCTACAACCAGACAGGAGAGAACGCCATCTACCCGACGCCCATGATTGGGATGGTGGGGATTATCGAAGATATCGAAAAAAGGGTCTCATCCTTTTTCAGAAACGAGAATGACGTTGTATTTCTGCTCGGAGAAACGCTTGCGGAGATAGGGGGGAGCGAATATCTGAAAACCATCCATGGGCACGACAAGGGGAAACCCCCTGCCCTCGACCTTAAAAAGGAAAAAGCGCTGATAGAACTCCTTCTGGCGCTCGCCGATGCGAAGCTCCTCTCCTCGGCGCACGACCTTTCGGAAGGGGGGCTTGCCGTCGCTCTTGCGGAGTGCTGTCTGGGCGGGGCAAAACTCGGTTGCCGCGTCGAGTTTTCATCCGATCTTCGCGAGGATGTTCTGCTCTTCAGCGAATCGCAGTCGCGAACCGTGATAAGCATGAACGAGAAGAATGAACATGCAGCAGTCGAGATGTTCGGCAAATTCGGCGTACCCTGGAGCGCCATCGGACGGGTTGGGCACGAAACATTCAAGATAAACGTGAACGACGAGACCTTTATAAAGACAACCGTGAGCGACCTCGAAACCGCCTTCGAGGGGACGTTTGAAAAAAGGCTTTTCGACTAGGAGATGTTGCCGATGCGTAAAGGTCGGCTGATAATAGATGAACCGACTGACGGCCGCCGGAACATGGCGGTCGACGAAGCTCTCTTCAACATCGCGCATGAGGAGAGTTCTTTCCCGATTACCCTCCGTCTCTATGGATGGACCCCCCCTTGCGTAAGCATCGGGAGGAGGCAGTCCTTCGACATGGTCAACATTGATGAGTGCCTTCGGAAGGGACTGGACGTGGTCAAACGTATTGGCGGAGGCTCCGCTGTGTACCACGAGCACGAGCTTACCTACTGTTTCGTTTCCCGCCTCGACGCAATGCCGGAGCCGAAGGGTGTTGAGTGGCGCGCCATATTCGGTTCTCTTTTGGAAAATTTCGGAGTTTCACCGGACGCGCCAGATGACCGCGGTCTGGCCAGGGTGGAAACATGTTTCGCCTCGTCGGGCGATGACGAGCCGACCGTAAACGGCAGGAAGTGGGTTGGTTCCGCGCGCAGAAGATCGAGGAGCGTATTCCTCCAGCATGGGAGCATTCTCCTTGCAAGACAGCCCGATTTTTTCGATCAGCTTGTGCATACGAAGGTAGAGGACAATTCAACAGGCCTTTGGGAAATTATCCCGGACATTTCGGCGGAAAAGATCGCCTCGGTATTGACAGAAAAGATTGGGGAGGCGTTCGGGGTCGAGTTCCATACCTCTCCAGCCAGCGCAGAGGAGACGGATGAAGCAGATAAAATTATTCATCGCGCCTCAACAGCCGCCATATAACTTAATCCTTGCACCGTTTCGCGTACGAACTTAGAGTATGCAGATGAAAAAAAATATCGCCATAGCGGGGGCGTCCGGTTTTACAGGCATTGAGGCTGTAAAGATACTCTCACAGCACCCGAACGTAAACCTTGTCGCCGTTGCGGCGAATTCGAGTGTGGGTGAGACTCTGTCGAAATTTATGGAAACCGGCGCGCCGGAGATGAAGTTCTGCGAAGTCGACGCGCCGGAGGTAAACGGGGCGGATGTCATATTTTCCTGCCTCCCTCATAAAACCGGGATGTCCCAGGTAAAGGGGTGGGTAGAAAATGGGAAGACCGTTTTCGACCTCTCCGCCGATTTCCGGCTGAAGGATGCGGCTCTCTACGAAGAGTGGTACGGCGTGAAACATCTGGCAAAGGAACTCCTTAAGGGCGCGGTCTACGGACTGCCGGAACTCTACCGCGACGCCATTTCAAAGGCGAACCTCGTTGCCGTCCCCGGCTGTTACCCCACCGCTTCTATCCTCGCGCTTCTCCCCGCGCTGGAAGAGGGGCTGATCGAGCCGAATGTGATAGTCAACGCCGTTTCCGGCACAAGCGGCGCCGGGCGGGGGTTCGATACATCCAACGTGAAGGATGGAACATACGCCTACGGCTTCCCCCGGCATCGGCACACCCCGGAGATGGAAGAGGTGCTGAAGGATATTTCCGGCGAAGAGGTTAAGGTGACCTTTGTTCCCCACCTCGGGAATTTCGAGAGGGGGATCTACGCCACGGTCTACGCAAAACTGAAAGGGAAGGTCTCGCAGGAGAAGGTCTCGGAGGCTTATGTTACGCGGTACGGTTCGGAGCATTTCGTATTTACCGCCGGACAGCTTCCGATGCTAAAGGATGTGCAGAATACCAATTCCTGCGCTGTCCATCCGCTGGTAGACGAGCGGAACAACCGGCTTGTGGTGTTCGGAGCAATAGACAACCTTTTGAAGGGCGCGGCAGGGCAGGCTGTGCAATGTTTCAACATTCGGTTCGGATTCGACGAAGCGGAGGGGCTCGATGACTGAGAGTAATTCTGCGATGGTAAAAGGTTTTCGGTTCGCGTCAATGGTCGCCGGAATAAAAAAGAAGCCGCTCGATGACCTCGGGATAATCGTTAGCGACAGGCCTTGCACGGCGGCAGGCCTATTTACGAAGAATATGGTGAAAGCGGCCCCGGTACTTGTGAGCCAAAAGCACCTGAAATCGCCAAAACAGTTTGGAGTAGTGTGTAACAGCGGATGTGCCAATGCTGTAACCGGTTCAACCGGAATGAAGGATGCCGTGAATATGGCGAAGGTACTGGCCGATGGGATTGGGTGCAAAGCGTCTGAGATCCTTGTCGCCTCGACCGGCGTTATAGGTCAGTTCCTTCCGATGCCGAAGCTGGAAACCGGCATTCCAGCGCTGATAAAAGGGCTAAATGAGCACCCGGAGCCATTTTCCAGGGCGATCATGACCACCGATACGGTGCCAAAGACGGCATTTAAAACTGTAAAGCTCGGCGGCAAAGATGTAGCCATTTGGGGTACATCAAAAGGTGCGGGAATGTTACACCCGAATATGGCGACGATGCTTGCCTTCATCGTCACCGATGCCGCCATTCCGAAGCTACTCCTCAAGTCGCTACTCAAAGAGGTGGTGGATGTTACCTTTAACTGCATATCGGTCGACGGCGATACCAGTACGAATGATTCGGTTTTCCTCCTGGCGAACGGCGCGGCGGGGAACGCTCCGCTGAAAAAAGGTACCGCCGATTACAGGAATTTCGCCTCCGCCCTTCGCGAGGTCTCCCTCTCCCTTTCCGAGCAGATAATTCTCGATGCGGAAGGGGCCACCGTCCTGGCCGAGATAAAGGTGGAAAAGGGGAAAAGCCTGAAAGAGGCGGTGACGGTCGCGCGGACGATCGCCGGTTCCCTCCTTGTGAAGACGGCGCTCAACGGCCGCGACGCGAACTGGGGGAGGATCATCTGCGCGGCGGGCTACTCCGGCGCGAAGGTCGATCCGGAAAAGATGGAGCTTTACTTCGGCGAGCACTGCGCCTACCGGAAGGGCGCGCCCGTAAGTGATATGGAAGAGAAGCTCACCGCCGAGATGAAAAAGAAGCGGGTGAATCTCCGGCTTGTTCTCAATCAGGGGAAAGCGTCCGCGTCTTATCTATTCTCCGACATCAGCCGGGAGTACGTCTCAATCAACGCCGACTACAGGAGCTGACCGGTTTGGTATCCACAGCCGACACTGCGGATATGGAGGGGCGGGAGACGCCGTTTACAGTCTCGGAAGTTGCCGACCTTATCAAATCTACTCTTGAGCGCGCGTTCCCTTCCGTCTGGATTGAGGGGGAGCTGAGCAAGGTTGCTCGCCCTGCGTCGGGGCATCTCTATCTCACGCTGAAGGACGACAAGGCGGTGCTCGACGCCGTGGTATGGAAACCTATGGCGATGAAGCTGGCGTTCGAGCCGGAAGAGGGGAGCAAGGTACTCGTGCGCGGGCGCGTTACCACCTACGCCCCTTACGGCAGGTACCAGATGGTGCTCGACAGGATAGAGCCTGCCGGTATCGGCGCGCTTCAGGTGAAGTTCGAGCAGTTGAAGAAGAAGCTCGATGCGAAAGGATATTTCGCCGAAGAGCGGAAGAGAGCGATACCCCCCTTCCCGAAAGCGATAGGGGTGGTCACTTCCGGCACCGGGGCGGCGTTTCACGACATCGTGCAGAACATACATCACCGCGATCCCGGCGTGCGGATCATCCTGGCGCCGGTGATGGTGGAAGGGGCGCAGTCGAAAGACGCGATAGCGGAAGCAATCGACGATTTCAATAAATTCGGCGAGGTCGACATTCTTATTGTCGGGCGCGGGGGCGGTTCGCCGGAATCGCTCTGGGGGTTCAATGAGGAGATCGTCGCCGACGCCATTTCCAGATCGAAGATACCTGTCATCAGCGCGGTCGGTCACGAGATAGATTTCACTATCGCCGATTTTGTTGCCGACCTTCGCGCGCCGACGCCGTCCAGCGCCGCCGTTCTCGCTGTGAAGGAGAGGAAGGATGTTGCCTATACGGTCAACTCGCTTTTGGGGAGGATGGTCTCCGCCGTTGATGGGATGGTGCGGAGTTACCGCGAACAGTTGAGCGGGCTTTTGAGCAGGACGGTCTTTACCGATCCGGCGCGGTTCCTTGAGCCGGACAGGCAGAGGGTAGACGAGCTGACGCTGAGGATGAGTAACGGCGTTCGGCGGAATTTTCTCGATACGCGCAGAAGGGTGGATGCGCTTTACCGCCAGTTGCAGAGTTTAAGGCCCGACAGGATATTGCAGATTAAAAAGGCGGCGGTGTCAGGTCTGGAGAACAGGCTCGCTAGCGTTATGAAGTCGCGCGTTGCGGAAAAGCATGAAAAGCTGACGGCAATCGCGGCGCGGCTCCCGGGGAGCGTCATGTCGCAGTTGGGGAGGAAGCAGAAGGGTTTCGCCATGGTGTCTGGGAAGATAGACGCGCTATCTCCGTTCAAGGTGTTGAAGCGCGGCTACTCCATTGCCCGCATGGAAGACGGCGCGGTGATAAAGAAAAAAGCCCAGGTTAAACGAGGTGATAAAATTTCCATCCTCCTCGACAAGGACGAAACCACATTGAACGAAGACTCCATCAACTGCGAAGTGGTGTAGCTGTTGATCTGGATTCGGATTAGACGGAGCCAAAAGAAGGGGCAGACTAGATTTAAGTTATATCTTGCAGTTTAATAGTTCTGTGAATTATGGTCAGAGCGTCTCGTATGTACCATTACTCTTGACTCTCAGTAAAGTTAGTATCTTCAATTACTTGCTTGATGTAACTTGCATTCAACCAAAAGCATTTCTTTGGTAGCTCCTCTCCATAATGGGTTTCGTATGTATCTCGTTTGTTTCTCCCATGTGGACGAACATGGCAAATACGATTATCTTTTGTTTTCGGAAGATTTTCCGCTTCCCTGTTCTTGATTCTTTTTATTGTCATTTGCCATACCTTTTTACATTCCTCAATATCTTTGTATGGCATATTCCAGAGGAATGCTTTTCGTAGTCTTAGCTTATCGTTGCCATCAAATTGAAAAACTACAAAGAAAAATCTTTTTTCCAATCGTTGTCTTAAATCTGCAGTCGTCCATTTTTCTTTAACTATCTTTTTGTATTTGAATGTTGGAAATGAAATTGCTTCTTTTGGCATTCCTTTTTTGTTTAATCGAATTGTTTTTAAAATAATATCTGCTTTTTCGAATTCTTCTATTTTTTTGCCTCTTACACCCAGTATCATTTTCGAAATATTCGCAAAATAATCTTTAGCCTTTGGATTTGGTGGGTCTTTGTATTGTGCGGCTATTTCTTCAACTGTTTTGCCAATATATGGTTTATATTTTGACATTACTAGGTTTTCAAAAGATTTCACTTTCTGTAATTCTTCAATTCCAGTAATTATTTTTTCAGTGTCAGAAATATCGTCTTCAATTCTTTGTTTCTGTTTTCGTTCAAATTCTTTTACGATGAATTTAAGGTATTTTGGTTTTAGGGAAAAAGCTCTTCTAGGCGCTTTTTTGTTTGAGAACGGTTGCTTGCAAAAAGAACTCTCCCGTGTGGCTCCTTTTATGCAAGCACCCAAATAATTAGTATCCCCTTCAGATATTTCATGAGCGAGTCCCTCTCTGATTTTTTTTGTGATAATATTCCAATCTCTTTTGATTATTTCAGTATCTTCTTTAGGGAATTTCCAAATATCAACTAGCTTGAAAATGTATTTTTTATACGAGACATTTTTTTTGTATTCATAAAAAACTAATAATAACGATTTATTTTTTGTCCAAAATGAACTGTTGTAAAAAGTCAAGGTGTGTTCTTTGTTGAAGTTTATTATATTCATGACAAGCCTCTCCTTTGGGCTTAGCCCATGCCGGGTCATTTTTAAAGGAGTGGTTTTTAATTCTAGTCCAGCTTCAGGGAAATCAGGCTTTGACTCATTGTTGGTTTTGTAGCGAAAATATTGCTCCTCAAGGAGTAAGCCGATATTCCCTTTGCCTCTAGAGTTAAGTTCTCCCTTATTTATTAAAAGAATGGTCTCAACTGATTTGCCGACGATTTTTTTAGCGTATTTTAGTATTGATGCTTCTTTTGTCTTGTCGTAGGGAAGTTGAATATCATGCAATTTTAGTAATCTCTTTTGCTAAAACTACCCCTAATCGCTCAACAATTCCAACAACGAGCGCATTCCCCATTAAAAAGGCTCTTTTAATATCTGATATGCCATTTAGCTTAGTGTGATTGTCAGGAAATTGGTTCAGTCTTTCTAGTTCAATGGGTAGTAAACGGCGATATTTTTTAATTCCATCTGCCTGAATTATATGCTTGAACCTTGATGGAGAGCTACCCCCCTCTCCAGTGACGATAGTGCGAGAAGCTTTATCTAATGGGTCTGGGAATGTCATTGCGCCCTCTGCATATTCGTATTCATGTCCGGTTAATTTGCTTTTTCTTTTTACTCGCTTTGCGCCCTTTAGAAATGTCCATTCCTCTAAATTACCATTTACATAGAATTCTTTTGGTATCATTGAGCTAGGTTCTAAGCAATTTTTTAAGAAGGTGAATTTCCCGGAATATTTTGGAGTTGTTTTGCATGAATATGACCAATCATTAATCATGAATCCCGCATTCTCAAAAGGTGATGTTAGGATTTTCGAATAATTATAATAACTTGAAGTTTTAACTGGATCATTACCTATCATCGACTCAATTATAGTAAACTTACCTTTTTTAATTGGAAACGCCTTTGCCATTATGCCTTTTTCTCCTATTACGTCTAAAGGAATACATGACTTTAACTGTTTATATATCGGTGTCGATTTGTGATAGCCTAAAATGAAAACCCGTTTTCTCCTTTGGGGCATTCCATATTCTGCTGCATTTATAATTCTCCATTCTATTGCATAGCCTAAAGCGTTGAGAGATGCCAGCATAATTGCAAAGTCACGACCACGGTGTGAAGCTGGAGACTTTAATAACCTATCAACATTCTCTAATAAAAGGTATTTTGGTTTGGCTTTTGACTGAGTTATTATTCTGTGAATTTCCCACCACAGCACCCCCTTTTTTCCAATTAAACCTGCGGCCTGATTTAAAGTTCTTGCGACAGAGTAGTCCTGGCAAGGGAAACCTCCAACTAGCATGTCATATTTAGGTATGTCATTTATTTTCACCTGAGAAATGTCTTTCCTAGAATGATTTGAGTTAGGCCATCGAGCTTCGTAAATATCTGAAGCATGTTGAGCTTTTGAGGTTGGCTCATATTGATTGCTCCAGACAATTTCATATTTTATGTTTTTAAGTGCCTTATTTGCTTTTTCAAAGCCTACTCTAAAACCACCTACGCCAGCAAAGAGCTCAATAATATTAATTTTTTTCTTCCTTTTATTCGTCATCATATTACATGCAATATACGACAATTTGCTAGGTCTTGCTTGATTTCATAGCATTTGAAACAGCATCCAATATTATATTTGGACTAGTTAGAACCTGACATTCCCAAATTATGATTACCTGCCACCCGCCTGTTTCTAATTCTAGTTGTTTTTTCTTGTCTCTCACAACATTTTTACTAAGTTTTTGTTGCCAGAAAACCTTATGTGATTTTGGTAATTTGGGTTTACATTTTGGGCAACTATGCCAAAAGCAGCCGTGTATGAAAATAGCGATTTTCTTGCTTGGAAAACATATATCTGGTCTACCAGGTGCTTTTTCCCAGTGTAACCGGTATCCTCGAATACCTTGTCCCCAAAGTAACTTTCGAACTAGAAGTTCCGGCTTTGTATTTTTAGCAGTAATACGGCTCATTAAGTAAGATATTTCCGGTTTTTTTGGAATAGGGGCTCGACCATCACGGCAATACGTTTTTGGAGTATTTTTATCTATCATTGCCTATAAATCGTATTAATTAAAAAAGTTCAAGACTAAATGTAAATTTTCAATTTATTTCCTATTACTTTATATTTTATCAGGATATTTCCATTTCTATTTCTTTTTGCAAAGAAATTCTCATATCATGAAACCAGTCCGGCGGCGCCGAGGAGGCCGGAGTCACCCTTCAGCCGTGAGACTTCGAGACGCAATCCCTTCCCCATCGTACCGAATGACGATTCCCACGCCTTTGTAAACGCTGGCTCGAAATAGTTCGCAGGGGCGCCCGCAAGCGAGCCTGTAAAGAAGATCGCTTCCGGGTTGAAGATATTTATCAGCGTCACAAGTCCGTCGCCGAGCCTCTCCCCCGCGTATTCCAGAAGAGCGGCGGCATCTTCGTTCCCCATTATCGCCTCTTCGCATATCTTCTTCGCGTTCATATTCCTTCCGGTGAACTCCTTTGCCATCCTGGCGATGGCGCTCCCGGAGGCGTATGCCTCGAGGCACCCCATGTTCCCGCATCCGCATAGCGGCCCCTCCGGGTTTATCACGATATGACCCGCCTCTCCGCCTGCGTTGCTGTGCCCACGCAGAAGTTTTCCGCCGGTATATATCCCCGATCCTATCCCGGTGCCGAGTGTGATGACTATGAAGTCGTCCATACCCTTCGCGTCGCCGAAGACCTTCTCGCCGATAGCGGCGGCGTTCGCGTCGTTCTCCAGAACGACATTCAATCCGACCGCTTTTTCGATCTTCGAAGCAAGGGGGAACTCCTCCTTGAACGGGAGGTTCGGGGAGAAGATTATCGATTTCCCGGCGATGTCTATCTGCCCGGCGACTGCGAGGCCGATGCCAGCGGGGGTTCCGGCTGTTTTTACCAGAAGCTCTTTTACGGTGTCGGCTATGGCGTGAACGATGTCATCCTTCGTTTTAGGTGTTGGGATCGATCTGCGCGCGTTTATCCGCTCCGGTGAGTAAAGATCGATAAATGAGATCGTCGTTCCGCCGAGGTCTATGCCGATGCTCCGTTTATCCATACCGCTATTAGAAGAGAAAATATCGGCTATACCAAGTAATTATTTGTTGGCCCCCTGCCGATGTTAAAGTATTGAAAATGAAACTTGATGTAGCGATTATCGGAGCAGGCCCGGCGGGGCTTGGCGCGGGGTACGCCCTGGCACGGATGAGCGGCGTTGAATGGGCGATCTTCGAGGCGACCGACCGCGTCGGCGGCCTCTCATCCAGCCGTATTGACGATAAAGGTTTCACGTGGGATCTCGGCGGGCATGTAATTTTTTCCAACAACCCCCTTTTCAATTCGATAGTAAACGACGCTATCGGACGCGACGGCGTGACGCACACCCGCTCTTCCTTCGTGAAGATGGAGGATAGCTTCGTGCCGTTCCCTTTGCAGAACAATATCCACCGCCTCCCGAAAGAGATGATGGAGGAGTGCTTTGCCGGGATGCAGTCGGCATCAGGAAGGAACGGAACACCGGCGAACTTCCATGAATGGATAGCTCACCGCCTCGGCGACGGGTTGGCAAGGCATTTCATGTGGCCTTATAACCGGAAGGTGTGGGACTATCCGCTAAACGAAATGGGGTACGGATGGATCGACGACCGCGTATCGCTGCCGGATCTCGCGAAGGTGAAGCGCGCCATCGAAACCGGCGAGGACGACGAATCGTGGGGGGGGAACGCGACGTTCAGGTTCCCTCTGCATGGTGGCACAGGCGGGCTGTTCGAGAGGATAGCGGAGCCGTTCGCGGGGAGGATAAATTTCGGACAGTCGGCGGTGAAGATAGACACGACGAAAAAAGAGATAACCTTTGACCGGGGGGAGTCCGTTTCCTACCGGAAGCTGATAACTACGATCCCTCTCGACGGATTGATAAAGGATGTTATCGCCGAAGCGCCGGGGGATGTGACCGCCGCCGCCGGGGATCTGAAATCGAACGGCGGGTGGATGGTCGGCATCGGCATAGGGAGAAAGATCGATACGAGCCGGTGCTGGGTATACTTCCCGCAGGAGGATGTCCCTTTCTACCGCGTGACATATTTCTCGAACTACTCGCCGAAAAACGTCCCTGATTCGGAAAGTCAGACCTCTTTCCTATGCGAGATAACCGAAGGGGCGGAGCGTGAGATGGAGGGATCGGAAGCGGTAGAGGATACGCTTGACGGATTGATAAAAACCGGCCTGCTGGAAGAGGCCGACAGGGGGCGTGTAGCCTCGGTATGGCGGGAGAGGCTTCCATACTCATACCCGATACCGACACTAGGGCGCGATCGCGCGCTTGAGAAAATACAGTCCTGGCTCAGATCCGTTGGGATACATTCCATAGGGCGTTTCGGGGGGTGGCGCTACGAGGTGGGGAACATGGATCACTCTTTCCTTGCCGGTATTGAGGCCGCTGAGGAAAAGAGATAAGCCCCAGGCCGGGATTTTAGAAACCTGATAAACTGCCGATATATATTGGGTAAGCAGTACGGGGCTTTTAAAACGGTGGTATTGGAGATTTGGAAAAAATGGGTGTCGGATCCGGCATATCTTTTTGCGTAATAACCGGCGGGTTCAGGCCCGACCGGATGGAAAACCTGATTCGGAGCATCATCCGCATGGAGGTTCCGAACTACGAGATACTCGTGTGCGGATGGCATCCCGGCGGTGAGACGGACGGGCGGATCGATTACGTCGAGAAGCGCGACTGGGCCGGGAGAGCGGAGGTCTGCCGCATGCGAAACTTCAATGCCGCGCGGGCAAAATTCGATACCATTATTATTCTCGACGATGACGTGGAATTCACGCCAACATGGTGGCGAGAGGTGCGGGTACTGGGCGATTTCGACCTCGCCGGATGCCGGGGAGTTGACGGCAACGGCAACAGATGGTGGGATTGGCAGAGAGTCGAGAGGGGTAATCCTCTCTCGGCTCCTGCCCTACTCGAGTACGGGGAGACCCACCCCGACGCCTACATAAGCGGATACTTCATGATGATGAGGAAAAGCGTCTGGGAGGCGGTGAAGTTCGATGAATCGCGCCGCAATTACCAGCATGACGATATAGATTTCTGCCACCGGGTCACCGACAAGGGGTATTCCCTGAAGGTGTTTCCGCAGGCTACGGTTATTCATCACGTCGACCTCCGCGGGCGGGATGAAAGTGAAAACGCCAGGAGGGAATTCATTGCAAAGAACGCCGAGTTGAAATCTGTAGGTGATGAAGCCCGGTTCTACCTCTCTATGAAGGAATACCTGAAGGCGATACCTCTTTACAAGAAGGTGGCGAAGAATGATCCATCTTTCAGGACTTATTACAATCTCGGCTACTGCTATCAGCAGCTGGGCGCACTAGGGAACGCGGCGCGCTACTATCTCCAGGCGATAGAGGTGAGCGGCAGCGAGGATACTCCCAGGCTCGCCTCGGCGTATCTACACCTCGGAGAGATATTCATCAAGAAGGGGCATTACGAATACGCCGAAGGGTCGCTTAAAAAGGCTCTCGCGTTCCTCCCTGAAAACAGGAGAGCCGAAGAGCTTCTCGATTCGCTCACAGGCGCTATACTGGCAAGATGAAGATCGTTCTTTCCAATTCCGTCGGTATCGGTTCCGATGGCGAAAGGTATGTGCACTTCCCTTCGAGATGGTCGGCGGTCGAATCGCCATCATGGTACGACCACAGAAAGGGGAGGATGACCTTCTACCCCTTCATGCTCGCGTACGGTTCGGCCCTTTTGAAACGGGAGACGGAGTTCGACGTGAAATTCCTCGACCCGAACCTCAACGACTGGAACCATTCGGAATCGCTGAAAAATATCGTTAATGAAAAACCTGACTGGCTCGTTATGGAGAGTTCCACGCTCTCGTTCGACATGGATATGAAGCTCGCGCTTGCCGCCAGGGAAGAGTGCGGATGCAAATTGATCTTTGCGGGCCAGCACCCCTCCGCCTTTCCGGAAGAGGCGTTGAAAGCAGGAGCCGATGTCGTCTGCATAGGCGAATACGAATTCACTCTACTTGAGTTTTTCAAATCAGCTCATCCTGAAAAGGTCGCGGGTATCTATCCGAACGGGCGAAGGGAGCTGGCCGATCCGAATCTTCTCCCTTGGCCGGAAGACGACGACGTCCGCCGGATAGACTACATCGAGCCGGTTGTCAGCAGGTATCGTGAGGTCGAGATGTTTTCAAGCCGTGGTTGCCCGCTGGCGTGCAACTTCTGCGTGGCGTCCAACGTCTATTACGGCGGAGCCGGGAGCTGGAGGCCGAGAAACGTCGACGACGTTACCAATGAGATTGCGGCAATGAAATCGAAGTACCCGGAGATGGAAGGTGTCTTCTTCGACGATGAAATACATAACGGCAGGAAGGAATTCACGATGGAGCTTTGCCGCTCTATCGTTGACAAGGGGCTGGATACGCTGAAGTACAACGCCATGTGCGGATACTGGAACATGGACAGCGAGATGCTCTCCGCGATGAAGAGGGCCGGGTATTACCGCCTTCGCGTAGGTATTGAGACAGCCGACAGCGGAGTGGCGAAGCGGATAGGGAAGAGCCATTCGATGAAGAGGCTCTACCGGGCGCTTGAGTGCGCCGCCAGCGAAGGGATAGAGGTCTACGGCACGTTCACCTACGGCGCGACAGGATCGTCTGCGGAAAGCGACAGGGGGACGACTGAATTGGTAAAGGATCTTCTGCGAAAAGGCCTTTTGTGCGATATTCAGATATCGATCTGCACACCGCAACCCGGCACGCCATTCTTCAAGGAGGCAAGGGAATCAGGGAGACTCGCCGGAGATGACTGGAAAAAATTCGACGGCGGGCGGAATGTGATCGCGGGATACCCCCACTACTCTTCAAAGGAAATTGAACAGGTGGTCAGCGAAGCGAGGCGCGCGTCGTCGCTTTTCGGAGGCGCGACACGGTTTGCCGGGGTTGATTTTTCGGATGTAGGGGAGTTCCTCTCTGCCTGCGAAGGAAATATCCTGATTATCGGTTCCGGCCCCGCATGGCAGAGCGAAAAGATATTGGACGAGATCAAAACCGCCGGGTGCATCTCCCGAACGCATATGCTCGCGAGGAAAGACCTGAAAGGGGAGTTTGCAGAAAGGGTGAACATAACCACTTTCGGGGACGGCCCGTTGACCATCGAGAGCCTTGGCGATGAAACCTTGCGGAGCATTAAAGAGAAAAACATCTCTTCGGTTATCGTTCAGGTAAACCATAACAGGGCCGACATCTCCGATTACGAGGAGATATTCCGGCTTGCAGAAACAGTCTGTCCGAGCATGGCGGCGGTGAACGTCAGCGGTAATGTTCTTCCAGTTCCTTTGCCGAAGGCGGGAGAGGCAGCCGGATCGAAATGAGATCGGTCTGTTTCCGCACCTACCGCCCGAAATATTCCGGCTATGGGTACGGCACCCTCGAGTTCGCGAGCGCGCTGAAGAAATATGGATACGAGTTTGACCTGGAATACGCCCTTGAAGAATCGAAACCGACAAAAAGGGATATCGTGATCCACTCCGGTTTTCCCCACTTTTTCCGCATTGAAAAGGGGAAGATAAACATCGCGCGTGTGATGCTCGAATCCGATTCTCTTCCGCGCCTATGGGCCGAAATCCTGAACGGAATGGACGAAGTCTGGGTAGCGGCGACCTTCAACGCGAAGACGTTCGCCAAGGGGGGGGTCGACAAGAAGAAGATCTTCGTAATTCCCGATATGGCAGTATTACCGGATCAGGGAGAGAAACGCGCAGTCAATAAAAAGGTGGATGTAAAATCCGGGCCGTTCAGGTTCCTCTCGGTGTTCCTCGATCTCTCTTTGAGAAAGGGTTGGGACGTAATGCTGGAAGAGTTCGTTTTCACCTTTGGCGGAAGTCCCGATGTGGAGTGGGTTGTACAGTGCGCTTCCGATTCCGCTCTCGAACTGAAGGAGCGCCTCAAAGCGCTGGCGGAATCGGGCTTCCCGGTCGGCAACATAACCGTCCTCGGCAAACGACCTTCGCGCGAAGAGATGGTCTCGCTTTACGCGTCTGCCGACTGTTATGTCCTCCCGTCAAGGGGTGAAGGTTTCGGAAGACCGTATCTTGAGGCGGCGTCGATGGGTCTCCCCGTAATAGCTACCGGCTGGGGGGGGCAGCTTGATTTTCTGAATAAACGGAACAGCCGTCTGCTGAAGTACAAGCTGGTGAAGGTTCCCGCGCCTGACGCGCTAGACTGCTATTTCCTCGCCGGACAAAAATGGGCGGAGCCTTCGGGGAACGACCTCTCGTTTGCGCTAAAGGAATCGCTGGATCGATCCCGTTTCGAGCCTGTCGATTGTTCAAAGTTTTCTGAAGAGTCGGTGATGAAACTGGTGAACAGGCGGCTGGAAAAAGTAAAGAAGTATTCCCGCCCGGGGAAGGTGTTGAAACCGGAGATAATCGTTTACGACAAAGAGTGGAACGAAAAGTTCCCTTCGCCAAAGCAGTTCGCAGGGATGTTGAGGAAAACCGGAAAAAGATTCGCGATTGCGGGAACGGGGTGGAACGCGGGGTGGCTGGCGGAATTCCTGGAAAAGGAGAAGTTAAAGGTAGAGTTTTTCATCGACCGCAAGGCCGGGCGCTTCGCAGGAAAAAAGGTGATGGATGTAAGGAAGATTTCCGGCAAGGAAGCTGTCGACGCGATCCTCATCTCCACATATCCGGGTTCGTTTGCCGAGTGGGTCGAGATGCTAAGCGAGAAACAGAGAGCCATCCCGGTGATCTTCTACCGTCAGGCAGATTAAACCTCTTAATTATTGCTGATGCTTTTAATGATTACCTTGTTGTCCAACTCCCGTTGATAACGAGGGGACTATCGGGGAATTATCCTAGCTTTCTGATCAAAGCTATGCCGTAGTCGGCTGGCGAGGTGTGAATTTCGAGCAGTTCATAGCCAGGATCGTTCTTCAATCTTCCATCTATCAATTTCCTCGGCCCGTCCCATCCGCAATGTTCCGGGTAGATATCATGCAGGATGATATACCCCCCGTTCTTTACAAACGGTGATAGCGCATTAAAATCATTCGCGCACCCCTCTTCCGTGTGATCGCCGTCGATGAAGAGAATGTCCAGGCCGTCAAGCGATGCGGCAACTTCTTTCCCATTCACGCAGGAATCCCCTTTGTGAAATTTTACGCGGTGGGAAAGCCCCGCTTTCCTGATGTAACTCTCCGCAAGCCCTTTTGGATCTTCCACCGGCTCGGAGAAGTGGGGGAGCCACGGTTTGATAGTGTTGAATCTGTCGACGCCATGCAGAATTCCGTCACCACCCGCCTGTTCCAGTCCAGCGGCAATCCAGAGGGATGATATCCCGATGTAGCATCCTATCTCAAGGACGGTCGACGGGGCGATGTTCGCGATGAAGGTGCGGAGGAGGTCCCCCTGTGCCGGTGAAAGAGGCGCCGGATAGGATGCTTTTTCGCGGTACATCCCTGCCAGCGCGACAGCCCACGGTTCGGACGAGTTCTTCAGATGACCCGGTATGACATACATTATTCAGAGTTCTTTATCAGCTTTCGGTTTCCCGGACAGGCTCGCCGATGAGAACGTTTTTCCTGAAAACTTTCAGGCTGTTATATCCGAGCGACGCGAGCGAAATGGCGAGCCCGAAAAGGAGGGCCGAGATAACGGCGATAAGCCAGTTTCCGGAGCCGATGTTTTGAATGAAAAGCGCCGCGAGTGCCGAGAGGGAGACGCCGAACATGAACACCATCGGGATTTTTACGAAGAGCGATTCCCTTCCGCTTTTTTCGAGCCATATCGCCCCGGCCAAAAGCGCCAGCGCGCCGAGAAGCTGGTTTGCGGAACCGAACACAGGCCAGATGGCCTTTGCCCCGCCGCTAACAGCCAACAGCAGACCGAATCCTATCGCGAGCGATGTCCCCGTTACAGGATTCTTGACGAGCCTGTTCTTCCCAAGCTCTTCGACAGACGAGGAGAAATATTCCTGAAAGGCGAAGCGTGCGAGGCGGACGCAGGAGTCAAGCGTTGTAAGAGCGAAGGACGATATCGCCATGGCGGCAAAGGTTATCCCCCACTCAATAGGGACTCCTATTGCCGAGGCGAATGTTCCAACACCTTGTGAGAATATCGCGATAGGTCCACCTTTTATCTCCCCTTGCATGGCGGGGGAGAGATAGGCGACCGTTATAAGCGCGACAACCGCGAGAACCCCTTCGATGAGCATCGCTCCGTAGCCGACAGCCTTGGCATCGGTTTCCTTGTCGACCTGTTTGGAGGTGGTGCCAGAAGCCGCGAGTGAATGGAATCCAGATATCGCTCCGCATGCCACCGTGACGAACAGGATGGGGAATAGATAGTTGCCGTTTACAGCGAACGACGTCACCGCCGGCATCGACATCGCCGGATTGTATGTGAAAATCCCGGCGACCGCCATCAGCATCACTCCGTACAGGAGAAATGAATTGAGGTAATCGCGCGGCTGCAACAGCCAGGAAACAGGTGAGATGGCGGCGAAAAAGATATAGATGCATACAAGCGCCAGCCACATCTCTCTCCCGAGTTCAAGGGGGAAGAGGACCCCCGCCCATACAGAGAGCGCCATCAGAATTACCCCGGCAATGCTTGCCTGTACAAGCGGGGCGTTAAACCTGTTTCGTGCAAAGCCGAATCCGATCGCCAGTAGTATGAAGAGGATCGACGCTGTCCCTACCGCTGGCTTTGCGACGAAGGTCTTTACTACTACGTCCATGAATACCGCTATCACGAGAACGAGCGCGGGAAACGAAAAGAGGATGAAAAGTTTTTTCCCGGTTTTGCCGACGTACAGTTCAATGATGGAACCGATGGAGCGCCCTTCATGGCGCATCGAGGCGGTAAGCGAGAGGAAATCGTGCATCGCCCCTATGAATACCGACCCGATGATTATCCATATGAGGGCGGGGAGCCATCCGAAATAGATGGCAAGTATCGGGCCGACGATAGGGCCGGCGCCTGCGATGGTGGCGAAGTGGTGTCCCAGCACAACAGGCATCGGAGCGGGGGAGTAGTCCACGCCATCGTTCAGCTTATGGGCCGGGGTGATGTTCCTGTCGTCAAGGTTCAGGACGCGCGCGACAAAAGTCCCGTATGTCCTGTATCCGATAATAAAGAGGAGTATCACCCCTCCGAGTATCACGCTAGCGTTCATTTATCTGCTCTCCATGCGGCTAAAATCCCTGCCTCTCAAAGTATGCACTTTTTGATGACTTGTCATAAACAGCGATTTTAGCACCCTTGCGCGTGAAATTCCCGCTTCGAGTAGTGGAAGCCTGTTTGTCCGGTAATTGTGCGTGAAAGGCGCTGATATGGTAAACTTTTTTCTCGTTTTATATTGATGTGAGGAAGAATGGACCAAAAAGATAAAGAAATATTAAATTTCATCCAGACAGGATTTCCTGTCGACGAACACCCCTACGCGGTGATCGGCAAGCAGGTCGGGGTTTCCGAAAAGGAGGCCTACGAGAGGGTGACAAAGCTGAAAGAGGATCATGTCATCAGGAGAATAGGGGCGACGTTTGATTCCCGCAAGCTCCACTTCACCAGCACGCTCTGCGCGGCGAAGGTTCCCCCTGAGCGCATTGAGGAGATAGCGGCAATAGTAAGCGAATACCCGGAAGTGACGCACAACTACGAGCGGAACCACCCATACAACATATGGTTCACGCTCATCGCCGAATCGGTTGAAAGAATAGAACAGATATTGAGCGAGATAAAGAAGAAGGCGGCAATCCCGGAGATTCGCAACATGCCCGCAAAGCATATGTTCAAGATCAAGGTAGATTTCAAATTCAAGGACGGGAGGGAAGAGGTAGAATGAATCCCGAAATAAAAAAGATAGACCAGGACATCATGCGTTGTTTGCAGGACAACATCCCCGATTCCATACGCCCGTATAAGGATATTGCCGACACGGTGGGGCTTTCCGAAAAAGAGGTTATCGAGAAGATACGCTTTTACAAGGAGAAGGGGTGGATACGGAGATACGGAGCGACGCTCAGGCACCACAACGCCGGATTCAAGGCGAACGGCATGGGGGTTTGGAGCGTGCCGGAAGAGAGCGAGCGAGAAGAGCTGGGAGCCGAGATGGCGGGATTTCGCGAGGTCTCGCACTGCTACGAAAGGCCTTCCTACGAGGATTGGCCTTATCACCTATTCACAATGATGCACGGAGAGACGAAGGAAGAGGTTATGGAAATCGCAAAGCGCATTTCCGAGAAGACCGGCGTAAAGGAATATAATGTCCTTTTCAGCTCGCGCGAGTTCAAGAAGTCGAGCATGAGGTATTTTGGATAATGGCATGGCGGGGGTTCCCGTTTTGATTTTCAGTTTTTGGAGGTTTTGAAATGAGTTTAATGGTTATCGGCACGGTCGCTTTTGATTCCGTGAAAACACCTTTCGGCGAAGCCGATAATGTGCTTGGCGGTTCCGCCACATACTTCTCGGTTTCGGCAAGTTATTTCACCTCAGTGCGCCTAAAGGCGGTCATTGGTGAAGATTTCCCGGACGAGCATATGAAGGTTTTTGCGAAACACAAGATAAATACTGACGGCCTCCAGAGGCTTCCGGGGAAAACGTTCAGCTGGAAAGGTTCATACGGTTTCGACCTGAACACCGCTACCACGCTTGAGACGAATCTGAACGTCCTTTTGGATTTCAATCCGAAGCTGAGCGACGAGGACAGAAAAGCGGGATTCGTTTTCCTGGCAAACATAGACCCTTCATTGCAGATTGAGGTCATCAAGCAGCTTGACAGCCCGAAGCTTGTTGCGCTCGACAGCATGAATTTCTGGATAGAGAACAAGAAGGAAGAGCTTCTGAAGGTTATCGGGATGGTCGATATGGTAGTCGTAAACGAGTCTGAAGCGCGCGAGTTGACCGGTACGCCGAGCCTCGTAAAGGCCGCAAGGCAGATACAGAAGATGGGGCCGAAAACGGTCATCGTAAAGCAGGGGGAGTACGGCGCGATATCACTTTTCGGCGACGAGATATTCTCCGCTCCAGCCTACCCGCTGGAAGATGTGCACGACCCGACAGGCGCGGGGGATACCTTCGCCGGGGGTGTGATGGGTTATCTCGCCAGCAGGGGGGTTCTTACGTCGGACAGTCTGCGGCAGTCGATGATAGTCGGAAGCGCGATGGCGTCGTACAATGTCGAATCGTTCAGTCTTAACCGTCTGACAAGTCTGCAGTTCAACGACATTGTCGCCCGCTATAACGAGATTAAAAGGCTTACATCCTTCGACGATCTTAAATAGGAAGGTCTGAGGGGCGCGAGGGGCCCTGCATTATGGAGCCGAGGGAGAAGAGAGCCAGAATATTTCTGTTGAATGCCCTTATCCTTCCGGGTGCGGGGCATATATACGCGGGGAAAAAATTCTCCGGCGGAGCGCTCGCCTTTTCATTTGTCATGGCAATGTTCTTTTTTTTTCGCGCGCTGATCCTTGTTGCCGCAGATTTCTTTCGGTCGCCTGACGACGTTTATAATTTCATGGGATTCATCTTTCGCCTTTCGGGTGACGGTGGTTTCATGCTCCCGCTCGGAGTTTCCGTTCTTATCTGGCTCTCATCCATGATCGACTCGGCCAGGATATCGGGAGGGCCGAGGGGCGCATGAGAATAGTAGCGGGATACGCGCGAGGATTGCGCATGGGGGGACCCGGCAAGGAGATAGGGGCAAGGCCCACCTCCGACAAGGTGCGGGAGGCGCTCTTCAACATGGTGAACGCAAGGGGGAAATCGGTCCTCGACCTTTTTGCCGGAAGCGGCGCGGTGGGGGGAGAGGCTTTGAGCAGGGGGGCGACAAGAGCGGTGTTCGTGGAGAAGCACAAGGCCGCCGTGAAGCTTATTCAGAAAAATATCGAACGGATCATCGGGATGATAAAGTCTTCCTCCGCCGGTCTCAGGGTTCCATCGGTGGAATTCGTTTCCGGCGATGCGGTGAAGTACATGGAAGTAGATTGCGGGGAGAGCTTTGATTTCATCTTTTGCGATCCCCCATACAATTTCGAGGATTCGCCTCTTCTTGCGGCGAAAATAATGGAAGGACGCACTCTGAAACGCGACGGGCTTCTCGTTTTCGAAACTTCGAAGTTAAGGGTTGAGGAGATGCCGGAGCCTGATAGAATCAAGCGGTATGGCGATACCGTACTCCTTTTTTACCGGCATTCAGGCGAAACCGCGGATGACGAGGGTGCAGGATGAGTAACGAGACGATCCTTGTAGCCGTTC